>DASWQQ010000027.1:0-2948 GCA_036403615.1 Candidatus Dormiibacterota bacterium
CTACGCACCGGGCTGCTCCAGAGTACGTCCCCGGTTGAGTGCGTAGTTGCCGCCGGGGCGACCGCCGGCCGGGTGCCAAGCGCCGGGACTACCAGAAGCACACCGAGCGCCAGTGCGACCAGGTGCGAAAGCTGGGCGAGGGAAGGCGCCGGCAGCCGTCCGTTGACCGCCTTGCGGGAAGACGCTCGCAGACGCCGAAGCCGGAGGACTGCCCGTGCCGCCCAGTCGGACGCCACCAGATATTGGATCTTGCTTATGGTTGACCCCAAGATGTGGGCGTGAGCCCTGGATACGATAGCAATAATCGCTGTAACGTTCAAGTGGCCTTCCCTCCGTCACGTACGAACGGCAACCCTTCTTGGTCCGGCAAGACGAGAGGAAGGCGGTAAGCTTCGACGAGGCGTAACGGACCGTCGCTTACCCTACCACAGGGTGTGGGATAAACGTCAAGCGGCGGGAGCTCAGCTGTAGCTCAGATGGACTCGATCAGGCGCCGCAGCAACGCCGTCCTCGCCAGCCAGCTGTCGATCAGAAAATGCTCGGAGTCTGCATGCGCGCCGCCGCCGTCCGGGCCGAGGCCGTCGAGCGTCGGAATTCCAAGTGCCGCGGTGAAGTTGCCGTCGCTTGCCCCGCCCGTGCTCGTCTCGCGCAGCTCGAAACCGATCTCACTCGCCGCGCTTCTAGCCAGCACGGCGAGCTGAGCAACGCCGGGGCCGCGCTCCATTGGTGGCCGGTCGAGGCCTCCACTCAGCTTGAGCACCGCACCGGGAAGTCTCGGCTTGAGCCCTTCAATGCCGAAGACAACCCGCTGCGCCTCCGAGGCCTGGGTGAAACGGACGTCAATCTCCGCCCGGGCGTGCGCCGCCACCACGTTGGGGCGAGTGCCGCCGTTCACCACTCCGACATTCACCGTAGTGCCCTTTTCAGGATCGGCGAGCGCCTTGAGCGCCAGCACCTGGTGAGCAAGCTCCTCGGTAGCACTGATTCCCTTCTCCGGTTCCACACCCGCATGGGCCGCGCGACCCTCGATCTCGAGCACGAAGTCGGCGATGCCCTTACGTGCCGTCTTGATGGCACCCCCCGACGCCGCCGGCTCGAGCACAAGGACCGCGCTCGCCCTCGAGGCCAGCCTCTCGATCAGCGTTCGGGAGGTGGTGCTTCCCACTTCCTCATCGGAGGTGGAGAGGACGATCACGGGGCGGCCGCCAGCTCGAAGTCCTTCCAGGGCAAAGGCAGCCTCGACGATACCGGCCTTCATGTCGTAAGTTCCAGGGCCGGTGACACGATTGCCATCCACTTTGAAAGGCAGGCGAGCGAGCGTGCCCTTCTCCCAAACGGTGTCGTGATGGCAGAGCAGAAGGATTGGCTCAGTCCCGGTGCCGATGCGGGCCTCGATGTGATCGCCCCTGCGGTCCACGGGATGACGGACGATCGAAGCTCCAGTGCGTTGCTCAAGCAGGGACGCTACCCGGTCGGCGGCGCGGTCGCAGCAGGCCTTGTCGAGCGAAGGTGACTCGGCTTCCACCAGCGGGCGGAGCGCATCCAGCATCGCCCGCGCCGACGGCTCACTCATGCCGGCCGGCGGACAGCCTTAGTTACGCCCACCCTCGCGGCCGATCGCAGACATCCGGCCGCGATCCTGGCTCGAGGCCTCGCCGCCCTTCCTACCCGCGGCTCGCGCCTCTTCGGAGGAAAACTCATGAGCTGAGCCTCGTTCGTGGGCGACCTTTCCGCCCTTGCTCCCAGCCTCCCGAGCCTCCTCCGGACTGAACTCATGGGCCGAGCCCTTGGCATGGGCCGCCTGGCCACCCTTGCTTGCGATCTCCCGCTGCCTGGCCTGATCCATGGAACCGAAGCCACGCTTACCGGTTTCTGGCATCTTCACAAGCCTCCTTCATCGCCTCTACATTCCGAGGTGGTTCGCCCGTTATCAGAGTAGCTGGGTCCAGTGGCCGAGTGTCAAGCCGAGCAGTTCAAACGCAAAGAAGGGCCGGATCGGCCCTTCTCTGCAGGATCTGTATGGATCAGTAGCCTGAAGTCTCGCGCCCGCTGAAGAAGGAGCGTACCCGCTCGCCTACGCTGGGGCGAGAACGGAACGGCTCCGCCGAGCGGCTGCGGTCGACGGTGGCGCTGTCGTTGGAGGTCATCTCCGAGCGCTGCACTTCGTCGACAGGGTAGTTGCGCTGGCCCGCGTCGTTGAAGACCGGCGCCCCCTGGCGATCGTTCGCGATCGAGGCGCCGCGATCGATGCCCCGCATCTCGCTGCGCATCCGTGCGTTCTCCTCCCGCAGTCGCTGGTTCTCTTTCCGAAGATCGCCCAGAGCGCTTTCGTGAGTACTGATCCGGCGACGTAACGAGCCCGTCCGGGCGCCGTGAACGGCGCCGGAGTAGAGCATGTAAAGGACCAAGAGCAGCGCGACCACGGCCGCCGCAACCACCACCGGCAGCCAATTGGCGACCGAATGGAACTGCATGTTCAGGACGGTTATGTCCTGAGTGCCCGTATTCTGGGCAGCGTAGATGCCGACAACCGCGAGCGCCAGGATGAGAAGCAGTAGGAACAGGATCATGGGCAAACCCTCCAGATTATTGCTGTCAGTGTAGCTATCACTTTAGCTGACAATCACCTGCCGGTCAACTCTCGATATTGTCGAGGGATGCGCAACCCGGCGCGGCTCATCGTCAGGCGCCTTGGCCCGGCAGACTGGGAAGAGTTTCGCCAGATCAGGTTGCGTGCCCTGGCCGAGGCCCCCGAGGCTTTCTCGTCCACCCTGGCGGATGCCGTGCGCCTCGATCAGCGCGAGTGGATGGAGCGGCTGGCGGGGCGAGCCCAGTTCCTTGCCCTCACAGGACCGATCTCGGTTGGGACGGCCGGTGGGATCCAGGCGGAGAGTTGCGCAGAACTGATCTCGATGTGGGTCGACCCTTCCTGCCGCCGATCCGGCGTC
>DASWQQ010000028.1:0-2743 GCA_036403615.1 Candidatus Dormiibacterota bacterium
ACCTTTGGGGCCGGGCATCCGCTGGCGGAGTACATCCGGGTCACAGTCCGCAAACCGGATGAGAACGCGAGGTTGATCGAGGCGCTCAGGCTGTACCGGACGCAACCAGCGTGACGCTGACCTGTCTGGTTATCGCTGGTGGTGATGGTCGCCGAGGCTGTTTTCGATGCGCGGCTCCCCGTCGGAAGATCCGGCCTGCATAAAATCCCGCGCTGCCGGGTCGCCCGCGTTACCGTCCTCGAAGTCGGCCGCCGCTGTTCCTCGTTCCTGGTCCATCGTGATTGACTCCTGGAATATCAGCTGGGTGATGTATGTCTTATACGATAGTCACGCTATAACCTGCGTGGCAAATTTGTATTCGCCCAGGCGAAGCGTTGGTAAGACCTAGTGCGGGACCGGGTCCGCTCCGCCATCCTCCAAAAATCGCCCGGCGGCTTTGCGAGCCCATGTGGTCGCGAGGTCGACGAGGCGTGGATGTGGTTCTCGCTGCAGGTCGATGCCGGGCCGGGTACCGGCAGCGGGGTCGCCCTCGTTGGGCAGCAGTCGGTTGACCAGTCCCATCGTGCGCGCTGTGGTGCCGGGCATAACACCGTTGACGCGCGCCAGCAGGTTGGCAGGCAGGGAGAGCGTGAGCTGCGCCTCCCCCCGGCGCGTCGCGGTCACGATGCGACGGGCCACCCGTTCGGCATCCATCGAGATGATGGGCAGGCTGGACAGTGGCGCGAAGAGGCTGTACTGCTTCATCTGTTCGCCCTTGAACTCTGCGTGAAGGTGCGAGCCGGTGCGCATCAGCCCGGGCGCAACTGTCGTGACGGCGATACCGTCGCGCGCAACCTCGGCTCGCAGTCCCTGGGAGAACCCGACGGCGGCGAACTTGGCCGAGGAGTAGGCCAGCAGGTGGGGCACGGCGACCAGCCCGCCGATCGACGTGATGTTGACGATCCGGCCGTTATGCCGCTGGCGCATCGCCGGGAGGACCGCCATCGTCGGATAGACGGTGCCCCAGTACATGATGTTCATCGCTTTCTCGAAATCCTTGAGCTCCAGCGCCTGGAGAGGAGCCACGCCGATGATGCCGGCATTGTTGACCAGGATGTCGATGGGCCCGACTCGCTCGACGGCCTGCGACACCATGTGGTCCACCTGGGCTCGGTCTGAGACGTCGCACTGGATGGCGAGCACCACGGCGCCCCGATTCCGGAGATCCTGTTCGGCACGCCCCAGCTGGGCCTCGTCTCGGCCGCAGATAACGAGCTGGCATCCCGCCTGCGCGAACTCCCGGGCCAGCAACAGGCCGAGCCCGCGGGAGCCACCCGTGATCAGCGCGACCTGTCCGCTCAGGTCCGCCTGGCGGATTCGGCGAATAGTTGCGAAGACGATTGCGCCGGCGGTCGCCGCGAGGATCAGCGGTTCAGCGTTTCTTCTGTGTCTCATTCGGCCTCCCGGGCTGGAGGACGATCTTGATCGCACCGTCCTCTTTCTTTTGAAAGATCTCATAGGCATGTTTGGCTTCCTCGAGCGGCAGCACGTGCGTCACCAGGTCGTCGACGCCCAGGCGGTCCTCCTCCTCGATCAGCGGAAGGATCTCGTCGGACCATTTACGGACATTCGCCTGGCCCATCCGAATCGTGAGCTGGCGGTCGAAGAGGTCACCGATATGGAAGATCGGGATGTAGCCGAGGTAAACGCCGGCGATCGAGAGCGTTCCCCCGCGCCTTATCGATGCGATCGCGCTCATCAGCGCGTTCAGCTTGTCCGGTTGGAGCTTGACGGTCTGGAGGACCGAGTCGGCCTTCGATCCCGAGGCTTCGAAGCCGACGGCATCGATCGCCGAGTCCGCGCCGCGACCGTGCGTCTTGTCGAGGATGACGTCGACTGGATCATCGACCTGCTTCAGGTCGACCACCTCGGCGCCATGGCGCTGCGCCATGGAGAGGCGCTCGGGGACTTTGTCAACCGCGATCACCCGCTCGATGCCACGGTGCCGGGCGATGCGGACGGCGGCCTGGCCGATTGGCCCGAGTCCGAAGATGGCAAGCGTGCCGCTCTCCGGCACCTGGGCGTACTCGACCGCCTGCCATGCGGTCGGCAGCACGTCCGCGAGCAGCACCAGTCGCGTGTCGGGCGCGCCGTTATGAATCTTGATCGGCCCGAACTGAGCCTGGGGCACCCGAAGGAGCTCCGCCTGGCCGCCCGGTATCCCACCGTAGAGATGGGTGTAGCCGAAGAGGCTGCCGCCTTTGCGCCACTGGCGGTTCTGGGTGGTCTCACACTGGGAGTAGAGGCCCGCCTCGCACATGAAGCAGTGGCCGCAGCTGATGTTGAACGGGATGACGACGCGATCGCCGGGTGAGATATGCCGCACCTCGGACCCAACCTCCTCAACGATCCCCATCGGCTCGTGGCCGAGGATGTCACCGCGCTTCATGCCCGGCACGATCTTGTCGTAGAGGTGAAGGTCAGATCCGCAGATGGCGGTGGCGGTGATCCGGATGATGGCATCGGTCTCGTCCTGGATCACCGGATCAGGCACCTTCTCGACTTTGATCTTGTTGCGATGCTTGAATACGACAGCCTTCATGCGCGCCTCCTTGAAAACGAGAACCTCCCTGCATCCTAGGGGATGATTTGATAGTGGCGCTGTAACGCGCTCGGGGAGCTGATCGGTTTGACACTTTCGCCCTTCCGGACGAGAATGGCGAGCGCCAGTGAAGAACCTCAAGAAAAGCTTTTTGCCTGCCCT
>DASWQQ010000029.1:0-12251 GCA_036403615.1 Candidatus Dormiibacterota bacterium
CAGTGACGTCTCGGTCCCCGAGCTACGAAGCTGGCTCTACCGAGTGGCGCAAACCACCCTGGCCGATCACTGGCGTGAGTACTACGCCGAGGACGCCGGAGAACTCGATGAAGACGTCTCTCGGCCGCCGGCACCGCGAGAAAACCTCGAGGCGGCACAGCGGGTTGACGCCCTCCTGGCCACCCTGCCGGACCAGTACCGCCGCGTGCTCGAGCTGCGCTTCCTGCGCGGCTACTCGGTTCGTGAAACGGCCCACGAGCTGAACCTGAGTGAGACGAACGTCAAGGTGCTGCAGTTCCGAGCTCTGAACCGGGCCGGCCGCGAGCGCGGGAGGATGCCATGAACGACGACCCGGAGCAACTCGACAAGTACGTCGAAGACCTGCTCGAGGACCGCCGCCCGGAGCGGACCCCGCTCGGCGATCAGGACGCCCTGGGGGCGCGCCAGACCGCCGCCATGCTGCGCGCCGCCAAGCCGGGAGCGGGTTTGCCCTCGCCCGAGTTCCTCGGCAGGATGCAGGAGTCGATCGGGGACTGGGTGCGGCAGCGCTCACCCGAGGTGGCGGCCAGGCCGCGGCCGAGCCGTCGATCACTGCTGCTTGCCGGTGCCAGTGGATTGGCGGCCGGGGTCGCGGCGGCGGTTGGAGTCGATCGGCTGTCGAAGCCGAGTTCTCCTCAAGCAGGCCAGGCCCTGGTCGAGAAGGGCAGCTGGCAGACGGTCAAGGCGGTAACCGAGCTGCCCGAGGGCACCCCCGTCGCATTCCGATCTGGCGCCATCGAAGGCTTCCTGGTCAGGACCGGGCAGGATGTCCGTGGTCTCTCGGCCGTCTGCACCCACATGGGTTGCGTCCTGAATTTCAGCAAGTTCCGCGATCGCTTCGAGTGCCCCTGTCACGGCGCCACCTTCGAAAAAGACGGTCAGCCGAGCGACCGGTACAGCAGCCCCCTGCGTCCTCTGCCTTCGCTCCAGGTCCGGGTCGAGAAGGGCCAGGTCCAGGTCTACAGCGTCTGATCGGCAGGTAACCAAAAGGGCCCCGGGCCCGTTGCTTCAGGGCATGGAGCCGCCCGTGCTCTGCTTTAGACTCGATTCAAAGCCATGACGGAAACGGTAAAGACACCAGTTTTGGACCGGGTCCAGGGCCCTGCTGACCTGCGCGCGCTCACCGAGGAACAGCTCCAGGCGCTGGCGGAGGAAATACGCCAGTTCCTGGTGGAGTCGGTGTCCAAGACGGGAGGTCACCTGGGACCGAACCTGGGAGTAGTTGAGTTGACCCTCGCCATCCACCGCGTCTTCTCCAGCCCGAAGGACCGGATCCTTTTCGACACCGGGCATCAGGCCTATGTCCACAAGCTGCTGACTCGCTCGCGCTCTGGGTTCGAGCGACTCCGCAAGTTGGGCGGGATGAGTGGCTACCCCAGCCGCGCTGAGAGCGAGCACGATTTCATCGAGAACAGTCACGCCTCCACCGGCCTGAGCTACGCCTCGGGCATGGCCGAAGCGCTTCGACACCAGGGGGATCGCGGTCACGTCGTTGTCGTGGTCGGCGACGGCGCCCTCACCGGCGGGATGGCCTACGAGGCCCTCAACAACATCGGCCACCGTAAGACGCCGGTGATCATCATCCTCAACGACAACGGCCGCTCCTACGCCCCCACCATCGGTGGGCTGGCGCAGCACCTGGCCCAGCAGTTGACCGTGCTCAATCCGACCTATCACCGCACCAAGAATCGAGTTGACCGAATCCTGCGCGCGGTGCCCGCCGGCGGCAAGGCGATCGAGGCTGGCCGCCGGATCAAGGAGGGTCTCAAGGAGCTGATCTCGCCGCGCAGCTTCTTTGAATATCTCGGCATCAAGTACTCGGGCCCGATCGACGGCCACAACATCGGCGACATCGAGCGGACCCTGAACCAGGTCAAACGGGTCGGCGGCCCGGTTGCGGTGCACGTCATCACCACCAAGGGGCGCGGCTACGGTCCTGCGGAAGAGGACGAGATCGATCACTTCCACGGGGTGAGCGCCTTCGACATGCTGACCGCCAAGCCGCTCAGCCGGAAGGTCACCTACACCGACGTCTTCGGTGAGGCCTTGCTTGCCGAGGCGGAACGCGAGCCGAAACTTGTGGCGATAACGGCGGCGATGGGAAGCAGTGCCGGGCTCGGCCCTTTCCTCAGCCGCTATCCGGACCGTTTCTACGATGTCGGCATCGCGGAGCAGCACGCGGTAACCTTTTCCGCCGGGCTGGCGATGGCCGGGCTGCGTCCCGTCGTTGTCGTCTACTCGACCTTCCTGCAGCGAGCCCTGGACCAGGTGATGATGGATGTCTGCCTTCACCGCCTACCCGTGATCTTTATCCTCGACCGCGCCGGCATTACGGGCGATGATGGGCCGTCACATCACGGCATTTTCGACCTGAGCTTTCTGCGTGCCATGCCCGGATTGACGCTGGCAGCCGCCAGTGATGCGCAGGAGTTGCGCGACCTGCTCCACACCGCTACCACGCTCGAGAATCCCGGCCCATTCGCGATCCGCTTTCCCAAGGGTGCGGTCACTGAAGGGGTCCCGCGGCCGGCGCGCGTCCTGCAGGTTGGTGAGTGGGAGGTCCTGCGCCAGGGAGGGGCGGGACTGCTGCTCGCCACCGGCAAGATGGTTGCGGTTGGTCTTGAAGCAGCAACGCTGCTCGAGCAGGAGGGCATTTCCCTGACCGTGGTCAATGCCCGTTACATCAAACCGATGGATCCGCGGCTCGAGACCTGGGCCCGGCGCCATCCCGTGATCCTGACGCTCGAAGACAACGTGGTCAGCGGCGGCTTTGGATCGGCGGTTGGAGAGCAGCTCGCCCCGCTCGGCATACCTGTCACCGCCATGGCCGTCCCCGACCAGTTCATCGAGCAGGGTTCCCAGGCCGAACTTCTTGCGCGACTCGGTCTCGACCCACGGGGCGTCGCCGCCAGAATCCGCAACGCTCTTGCGGCCCCCGACCAGGTCTCGGAAAAGGTAACGCAAAAAGGAAGCTAGCGCGGAAGGGCGTAACCACCCTTCGTAGCTACCGGTGGCAACTCGATTACTACGGAGGTGGATTTCCCCATGTTCTCTTTGCGACTTCCTGCCTTTACGGCGGCCTTACTCGCGGCGGTTTTGACGGCCTGCGGCGGGCAGGCCTCGACCTCACCTGGATCCTCGTCGACGCCCACGCCGAGCGCGTCGGCCTCGGCGACGGCGACACCAGCCGTCCTCGCCCAGACCGTCGGAAGCAATGGAACGATCCTGGTGGCCGGCTCGAATGGGATGACCGTCTACACATTCACCAAAGATTCGGCCGGCGTCAGCAACTGCAAGGGCGGCTGCGCCACCACCTGGCCGCCACTCACGGTGCCCTCTGGACAGACTCCGACCGGCGGTACCGGGGTGACCGGCGCGCTGGCCACCATCACGCGTGACGACGGCAGCCGCCAGGTGACCTACAAGGGCTTACCCCTCTACTTCTTCAAGAGCGACTCCAAGCCGGGCGACACCAACGGCCACTACACCAACTGGGAGCTGGTTACGCCGTAAGGTCGGCGTCGCTGGGGACGACGCGCAGCCGGGGTCCTTCAGCCGCTGCTGCTGTGGCTGGTTCGGCTACGCCGGCAGGCTCGGGCTGAGGCTCCAGCCGTGGCTCCGTCGTCGGGAGTTTGAGCGTGAAGGTGCTGCCCTTGTCCGGTCGCGACTGCACCAGCAGGTCTCCGCTGTGCTGCCGAGCCAGCTCGCGCGAGAGGTAGAGTCCGAGGCCGGTACCGCCCACGTGACTGGTCTCACGGTTGTGGATCCGCTCGAAACGATTGAACAATCGCGGCAGGTCGTCCTCGGCGATTCCGACCCCGTAGTCGGTGACGCTCACCATCGCCACGCCGTTTTCGATCCCCACCGTGCACAGTACCGTCCCTCCCTTCGGCGAGTACTTGATCGCATTCTCCAGCAGGTTGCTGACGATGGTGACGAGCCGGTCCGGGTCGCCGACAACCTGGATCCTCTCGGAGGCTTCACTTAGCTCCAGCCGGTGGTGCTCACCACTGAGCGGCTTGATCGCCTCCATCGCTTCCCGCACGACGTGCTTCAGGTCGACAGTCTCTCGTTTCAGCGCCAGTCGCCCGTCCTCGAGGCGGGCAGCTTCCAGCATCTGAGCGATCAGCATGTTCATCTCGAGAGCCTTCGTCTTCAAAACCTCAATTGCCCGAACGCCCGGCTCTTTCAGCTGGCCAAGCGAACCCTGCTCCAGCATGGAGAGGTAGCCATTGATAACCCCGAGCGGGCTGCGCAGCTCATGCGAAGCCAGGTTCAGGAACTGCGACTTGGTCTTCTCCAGCGCGGCCATCCGTTCCGTCACCCTGGCCCGGTCCAGCGCCGCCGTGACGTTGGTCGCGTAATACCAGAGACGGATCATCTCGTCGCTACCGAAGAACGGGGTGAAGGGGCCGGAGGCTACCACCAGGGCTCCGGGCCCGGTGTCGAGCGGGAGCTTGATGACGATCGAATTGGGGCGGTTCGACCCGGGAGACGCCACCAGGCTCGGCTGCCCGCTGGCGTCGACGTGCGCCGCCAGCTGGCGAGCGTCCTCCGCCCGGATTCCAACCAGGGCCAGCACCTCCCCGCCTGGCTCCAGTACGGCAACGCCCTCGGCGCCCACCAGCCGGCGAGCCCAGGTAGCGGCGCGATGGGCCAGCGTCGCCCGGTCCGGACTGAAGAGGAGCAGGTCCTGGATGGCTCCACGAAGTTCTCCCTCCTCAGCCTCCCGCCAGCTGCGTCGAAGCCACCCCGGAGGCGCAAAGCTGGCGTACAGCAAGGGAATGACCAGGAGTGCAAGGCTCTGGGTAACAATCTGTATCAGGGGCGTGGAGGCTGCCGATCCGCCGATGCCGGCCACCAGCAGGATGATGACCAATCCCGCGTAGCCGGCGCTGAGCGCCCTCAGGCGGGCGCGCTGTACCGCCGGCTTGCCCCGTGCAGCGACCCAGAGGCGCGCGACCGGCTCCAGCACACAGCCGGCCCACACCAGCACCAGGATGCTGGTGGCGCTGGTCAACACCAGGCTCGGGTCTGAGCCCTTAACAGCGATCACCACCACTTCGAGGACGGTGGCAGCCACCACCGCGATCAGGGCCCCGACCCGGATCCGCTGCGTCAGGGGGACAAAGCTGTCACGAAAGAGAAGGAGCATGTAGCCCGATCCCATCAAGGCGGCCAGGGTGAGCACTGTCATGACGAACGTCAGGCGGGGGCCGGTTAACACACTGAGGCGTCCCAGCAGGGAGGTCACCCCGAGCAGCCCGATGGCGAGGGCCAGGTAGCCGCGGCTACGCTCCCGGTAGCGCAACCAATCGATCAGGATGATGACGCTGACGGTGACGAACCCGGCGCTGACGGCGTACTGCAGAACGTGTAGTACGTCGTTCATGGCGACAACTTTACCCTGACGGCCTCATCAATTAACACCATCGGCCACACTGGCGACACAGCGGCGCCTCACTATCACGTTTGGTGGGCGGCTTGATGACAGGAGCAGGCGATAAAATCGAGGAGTTCCAGCCGCTGGAACCTCGCGCCTGGAGGTGCGCACATCCCTTTGGCCAAGCTCCGAATCGCCCTCGTGGCTCCGCCGTGGTACCCGCTGCCGCCCCGCGGCTATGGTGGGACGGAACTGGTCGTCCACCTGCTTCAAACCGAGCTGCGCTCGATGGGACACGAGGTGGTCGTATTTGGCGCCGAGAATTCCGGGCCCGGCGTGACCGCGCTGGCGGAGGCGCGCTGGGTGCGTGACCTCGGAACCGGGGACGAGCCGGCGCGGCTCGCCACCTACCTGGCGCGGGTCTACGAGCGCCTCTCCGGGCAACGCTTCGACGTGATCCACGATCACTCCTGCCTTGCCGGCCTCGTGCTCGCCCTCCACTCCGGCGTTGCGCCGGTGGTCGCGCACACCATTCACGGCGAGTTTTCTGAGCCGCTCACGACTTTCTATTCCGAGGTCCAGGAGCGCGCCCAGCTGTGTGCCATCAGCGAGAGCCAGGCGGCGACCGCGCCCGCCGTACGAATCGCGGCGGTCGTCCCGAACGCCGTCGAGATTCCGCTGGCGGCGCCATCGCACAGCCGCGAGCGTTACCTTGTCGAGGTCGCCCGGATCACCCGGGACAAGGGCCAGCACCTGGCGATTGAGGTCGCCCGGCAGGCGGGTAGAAAGTTGATCCTGGCCGGCAAGGTGGAGCGAACCGGAGAGGGTGAGCGGTACTTCGAGGAGGAGATCGAGCCGCATCTCGGCCGGGCTGTCGAGTACTACCCGAACGTTGCCGGCGCCGAGAAGGCGCGGCTCATCTCGCGCGCCTCGGCGGGAATATTTCCCCTGCAATGGCCTGAGCCATTCGGCCTGGCGATGGCGGAGTGCATGGTCGTTGGCACGCCGGTCGTGGCACTTCGGACCGGCTCGGCGCCCGAGCTGATCGAAGAAGGCGTAACCGGTTTTCTCGCCGATGACCTGGACGGCCTGGTCAAGGCGGCAACGCGCCTCGATCAGATCGACGCGGTGCGCTGTGCCGAAGTATCTAGAAAACGGTTCAGCCCGCGGCTGATGGCCGAGCGTTACCTGCAGGTATACAGCGGCGCCACGGTGCGCCAGCCGGTCGGCGCTCGGCTCTAGCCTGCCGCCAGCTGGTCTGAGGCCTTCGCCATCCTGTCGATGATCGCTTTGCCCTCTCCCGTGCTGTCATCGAGCCAGCGCGGTTGCGAGTAGTCGTCGATGACCAGCGGCTTGTAGTCGACCCGCACCAGCTGGGTGCCGTAGAAGGTGTAGCGGCCCACCACGCCTTCGCGCGTTTCCTGCGACCACATCTGGTCGAAGATGAAGTTTCCATGCGCGTAGGCGATCAGGTGGTTGTGGTAGATCTCGA
Organism: Candidatus Dormiibacterota bacterium; assembly: GCA_036403615.1. Classification (GTDB taxonomy): domain Bacteria; phylum Chloroflexota; class Dormibacteria; order CF-121; family CF-121; genus JALYYC01. The sequence continues at coordinate 6,915 of DASWQQ010000029.1, forward strand.
CCGGCTCGACCCAGTGTGGATGGTTGCCGATCACGATGTCCGCGCCCAGGTCGATGGTCAGGTGGCCGATGTCACGAGGGTTGTCGGGCGCGATCCCGGGTCCCACCGTCGGCATCAACTCGTACTCCTTGCCCCAGTGAAAGGCGACCACCAGCACGTCGCACTTCGGCCGGATGAGGTCGATTTCCCGTTTCAGCTCGGCCTGGTCGATGTGCGTCCCAATCCCGTTGAATCCGATGAAACCGAACTTCACGCCGCGAATGTCACGAACCTCTGAAAGGCCATTGCCGGACACGCCAATGCCGTGCTTTGCCAGCAGGGCGATCGTTTCGCTGGTGCCGGCCGGCCCGTAGTTGGTGGAGTGATTGTTTGCCAGGTTGGCAACGTTTACGCCGGCATAGTCGAAGCCGGCGATGGAGCGGGCGTCACCGCAGAAGGTGAATCCACTGTGCGTCACCGGGCACCGGGCAAGCAGCGGCGACTCCAGGTTGATGAAGAGAAGGTCGCCGGTCTTCAAGTAGTCGGCCGTCTGGCGCCACGGATAGAGAAAGTCCTTGTGAACCAGTACCTTGTAATTGACCTCGCGTGCCGGTATCACGTCGCCGGTCGCGATCATTACGCGCAGCTTGCCCGGGTCAAGCTTCGAGAGATCAGGCTTATCGCTCCCGAAGACGCTCTGCAGGCTGAGCTGCGGCGGCGTGGGCGCGGGGGTCGGCGTTGGGCTCGCCTTCGCGCTCGAGACTGCGCCGACCGGACTGCCGTTCGGGCCGCCATTTACCTGGCTGTTCCCGCCGGTGCAGGCCGCCAGCAATGGCACGAACAGGAGCGCGACTGAACGCAAGCGCAAACCGCCGGTAGGATACACGACTTCGGCGAGGGGCAGCCGACAGAGGCTGTAACAGGTTCGCCAGTGCCTTGCGCTACAAGGAAGCTTGTGCTACATTGCAGCCGTGCCCACCGACGGTCTGGTCAGCCAGATGCGCCGGGGGGCCCTGGAGTACTGCGTGCTGGCCCTGATGCGTGACACGCCGCGCTACGCCTTCGACCTGATCGACGCGCTCGGGAAGACCGGGATGCTCACTACCGAGGGGACGCTATACCCGCTGCTGAGCCGGCTACGTCGCGACGGCCTGGTCAAAACCGAGTGGCGTGAGTCGACCGACGGTCCGCCCCGCCGTTATTACGAGTTGACCGCCGAGGGCCGACGTGCCCTGAACGCGTTCAGAACCGAATGGACCGCATTTCGCGCCGCCGTCGACGGAATTCTGCAGGAGGCGAAGAAATCATGACCGCCCCGCATGCCGAGCAGTTGATCGCCGGTTACCTGGCGCGCCTGGCCGATGCCGGCGCCGAATTGCCCAGGGAGCAACGCAACGAATTGATCGAGGACATGCGGTCCCACATCGCCGAGGCCCGCTCCCGCGAGTCGGGCGATGAGACCGACGCCAGTGTCCTCAATATCCTGGATCGGCTCGGGGAGCCAGGCGTCGTCGTAGCCGAGGCGCGCGACCGCCTTGGTGTCCAGGCGATACCAGCCTACCGACCAGGCATCCTCGAAATCGCTGCTGTGGTGCTCCTGCCATTGATCTGGCCAATCGGCGTTATTTTGCTATGGATCTCGCCCGCCTGGAAGACGCGGGACAAGCTGATCGGAACACTTCTGCCGCCGGGTGGATATCCGGCTCTGTTCTGGCTGGGCGCCGCGGTTGCTGTTACTAACGGAGAGGGGGTTGGCTGCAGCGGAGTCGGGGTCAACGGCCAGCCAATTCAATTCAGCTGTTCCGGACCTCCAGCCTGGCAGATGGCACTCGGCACCGTCGTGGCAATCGTGCTTCTGATCCTGCCGCTCGTCACCGCTGGATACCTTGCCGTCCGTCTGCGCTGGGGACGGCAAGGGGCGGCGCGCCCGGCCTAATTGTTGGACTGGTGATTGTGGTCGCCGGTCTGCTTGTCGCCGGAGTGGGAAAGGTCCCGGTCGAGCGAGGTCTTCATGGAGGCGACGAGCTGATCCATTGCGGAGATGCTGGTTGACGGGCGAATCTTCGAGGCCAGGGCAACCTTTTCCATTTCGACGAGTGCGATCTCTGCGTTGGAGATGCGCTGATTGAATGCCTGGCGCGCCTGGCCCTTCAGCCCCGAACCCTGCTGGCGCAGGTGCTCCAGTGCCAGGTGATCCCTCTGGAAGGCCGCACGCACCGCGGCGCTCGGATCGACGGCTGCGGTCGCGGCCTCAATTACGTGGTTCGCCGCTGACTGGACCGCTTGCGGCACGGAGGTTGTCGACGGCAGTGCAACGGCGTGCGGGGTCGTCGCGGCCGCCGCGGCTGCGGGCTGACTCACTTCCAGGACGTAGACCTGCGCCAGCTTCGGCAGCGGTAGGATCTGGTGCTTATCCTGCGCCGCGTGCGCCACCAGGCCGGTGCTGACGGCGAACGCCATCACGGTGGCCAGCAGCCTGTTCGTCATCTGGGTAACCATCGAATTGCCTCGTCATCAGGCTAGCCTCGTTCAAACGTCGCAACATTGCGGCAGGTGTTGCGTCACGCTTCGCGTGCAACTCGTAGCCGGGCTTCAAGTCGCGGAAACAATCAATTGACAGGCTCCTACGGTTCGACGCGTACCAGGGTCCGCCGCTCAGCCGATGCGGGTGCCCCACTCGTCCGTGCTCAGCACCAGCGTCACGGGCCCGTCATTGACCAGCCGCACCGTCATCTGGGCGCCGAAGGAACCGGTTGCAACGCGGAGCCCGCTCAGGCGCAGCCGCTCGATGAAGCGCTCCAAGAGCGGGCGGCTGATTTCCGGGCGAGCCGCCTTCAGGAAGCTGGGCCGGTTCTGGCCGCGCGCGTCGGCGAAGAGAGTGAACTGAGAGACAACAAGCAGGTCGGCCCTCACCTGGGCTGCGCTCAGGTTGAACTTGCCCGCTTCGTCGCTGAAAACCCGAAGCTTGATGATCTTTTCGGCAAGGTAGTCGACCTCGCGCTCCGAGTCGGCCTCGGCAACGCCTGCCAGGATACAGAACCCGGGCCCGATCGACGCCTGGCCTTCATCCCACTTGACCGAGGCCTCGCTGACCCGCTGGATCACGACTCGCATGGTCGTCAGATCCGGGTCAAGGGGGCGGGTTCCAGGCGGGGACCTGGTCCTCGGTCCGCTGTGTCAGCCAGGTTTCGATGTCCTGGAAGACCAGTTCCTGCTCCACCTCGTTGAAGATCTCGTGGTACATGCCGGGATAGAAGCAGAGGGCTCGCTCCGGCGCGCTGGAGCGGGCGAAGAACCGCTGGCTTCCGGCGGGATCGATGATCAGGTCGCGCGAGCCGTGCAGCAGAAGAAAGGGCACCCGCAACTCTCCGGCCCGGGCGATGAACGATTCACCACGCGCGATGGTTGAGCCGTAGAGGCCGGCGCTGATCCGGTTGTGCACCAGGGGGTCGCTCCTGTAGGCTGCCGCGACCGCCGGGTCATGGCTGAGCACGCTGGGATCGACCTCGTTGGAGAGGCTGGCGCGCGGAGCAACCCGCGGCAGCACGTTGCCGATGGCGCGCTTCCATCCGGGGACCTGCGCCTTGACCTTGAGCGCCGGCGCGCTGAAGACGGCGCGGTCGATCCGATCTGGATGGGCCATCGCATAGGCGATACCGAGCAGGCCGCCGAACGAATGGGCAACCAGCACGACGGGTTCGCCGCTCTCATCTCGAGCGTGCTTTACGACCCGGTCGATGTCATCGATCAATGCCGTAAGGCCCGGCGCATGACCGCGCGGCCCGCCGCTGAGACCGTGACCGCGGTGATCCATGGCGTAGACGGCGGCGCCCCGCTCAACGAACCATTCGGCGAATCTCTGGTAGCGCCCGCCGTGCTCGCCCAGCCCGTGGACCACGACGAATGTCCACTGCCTGGGGACGGCTGGATCAATCCACCGGCGCAGGTGCAGGTCGAGGCCGTCCGCAGTCTTGAGTGTGACGCTGGAGTCGTTCACTGGCCCAGGCGCCGGAAGCCGCGATAGATGCGCATCGCCTCCGCCTCCGCCTCGAGGAAGGAGGGCGCGAAGTCGCGGATACCGCCCTTCAGGCTGAAGCCCCACATGCCGGGCTTGTCCCGCCGGAAATAGGGATTCGGCCGGTAGGTCGGCGGATAAAAGGTGATGGCTTCGCCTTCCAGCTTCTTGATCACCGGCCGGGCGGCCAGCACGTCCTCGATCGGCATCCCTGAGGGCAACTTTCCCTGCCGGATATCGAGGTAACGGAGCTTGGCGATCGGGTTCTCCTCGTCTTTAAGGATGGCGCGACCGTGAAACCGTTGCGAGACATCGTTGAGAAAGTAGAGCGAGGCGATCGCGTCGGTCTCGTCGCCGAGCAGGCGAAGGAAACCGGCGGCGGAGAGCTCCGGGCCCTCCTCCTCACGGGCGTGCCGGTAGTACTCGGCGGTGAAGAGATCCTTCGTGTTGGGCGTCGCCAGCCAGAACTGGTCGCCGCGCCAGGCCCGGCTGGTGGCGAAGTCGTGAGTGTCCCGCTCCAGCTCGGGCAGCCGGGCGGGTAATACGTCGTAGACGCGGGAAAAGAGCACGCGGCGCATGGTTAAGGCTCAGGATGCGGCTCAGGACCGGGAGTCGGACGGGGCCGCGGGTTTCATTCTAAGTAGTCGCACGCTGTGGGCCGGCAGCGTGAGGCGAATACCGTCGCTGCGATCTCCGATTCGACGCCCACCCCGTCGCGGCGACCAGAGGTCCCATAGAGTGAATGGCCCCGAACTGCCGGTGGCTTCTGCGAAGCGGAGCCGGTAGGGCCGCGCCTGTTCGCTCCAGTTGTAGACCGCGGTGATGAAGGATCCGTCGGCGTCCGGGCGAACCCAGAGTGGGGGCAGCTCCTGGGGAGAGGCATACCAGTGGTCGGATGCCTCGCGTTCCGGGGCGCTGAAAAGATGGACCGGCTCCGCGGCCGGGCCGCCCACGAGCGCCAGCAGGTTCGGGTTCCGTAGCAGGGCCAGCCTGTCGGCGGGCAGCGTCTCGAGGTCGTCGCTCAGCATGAAAACGCCGCCCGATAACGCCGCGATCGTAATCATCACCCGTGCCTCGTCCGGGGTCAGTTGCGGCGAGGCAGCCATCACCACGTCGGCATCCAGGATGAAGAGGTTGCGGTCGAAGAAGAGCCGCGCCGCCTGGTTGCGCGCCATCGAGAGGATCAGGGCGAAACCAATGTAGGGCGGAGCCACCTTGCCGTCGGTCATCTGTGGCGCACCGACGTCGCCGCCGGTGCGGCAGCCGTGCGCAAGGCCGACCACCGGCATCAGTGGCGCGCCACAGGCGAGGATGAAGGCGTCTTCTGGCTTTCCCGGCGGGTT
>DASWQQ010000030.1:0-2242 GCA_036403615.1 Candidatus Dormiibacterota bacterium
CTGCCCAGCATCGGTCGCTGGATGGCCGGCTACGTGCTGGTTCTCTTCGCCTTCCTCTTCTTCTCCCGATTCCTCAACGACAGCTATCTGGGAGTTATCGTCGCGTTAGCCAGCGCGCTTCCCGCCCTGGCTGGCGAAGGAGCGCTCCTCGGTTGGAAAAACCCTCGAGCCCTTTCACTTCCCGCCCAGGCCGCCGCCTGAATGTTGACTATTCTCCTCGTGAAAGGACCCCCTAAAATCCGCTGAACAGGCGATCAGGAGGGTTCGATGGAGGAAAACGAGGCCCTCGTCCGGCGGGCTTGGGCCGCCTACGACCGCGGTGATGAAGCCGAATTCGGCGCCTGTCTCTCCCCTAGGTGGCGCGAGTACGACGCCGAGGGTGATTCAATCGCGCTGGTTGACATCGTGCCCGGCATGAAGGCGAGTCGGGTGGCCTTCCCGGACAAGCACACCGAGATCCAACAGGTCGTTTGCGAAGGCAACATTGTCGTCACGCGCACCACAACGACGGCGACCCATACCGGCAGGTACTACGACATCGCGCCGACCGGCAAGCGGCTTCGAAGCCACGAGATCAGCATCCATCGAATCGAGGGCGGCCTGATCGCGGAAACTTTCCAGGAGACGGGCACAGCCGGCTTCTACATGCAACTCACGGGTCGGCCGGCGCCCTCACAGACCGACAACATAGGCTGACGCCGATGGCCCAGGACTGGCTAGCGGGCTAGAGTTCAGCCAGGCGCTGGCGCCAGAACCGGAGGCGGGCATGGAACCGTTTTGCGTCCTCTTCCAGCGCCGGAAGGTTGGTCCGCTCGGTCTCGCGGCGTGCCTCGGGCGACATTCGCGGAAGCCTGTCCTTCACCGACTTGATGACGTCGTCTTCGAGTTCCGTTAGCTCGGTGTAGACCGAGAGCCACCGCTCGGCAACATCGCGCGACGTCGTTGAGGGCTCTTCCCCCTCCGCCAGCTCCTCCTGCCGCTCTTGACTTAGCAATTTCTTCCTCCCATCCGACTCTAAGCCAGTTGCGGGCGCTCGGGCAAATCCGAATTAAACGTGGTAGCCACCGGGCCGGGAAAAGTCGCAATGAGTGACATCCGGGTCGGGTGGGTATAACCGTATTGTGCCCGCTCGACTTGAGGCACTGGGGCCGTCAGGTCCCCCGCATGAGGTTCGCCATCGGGCTGAGCCAGGAGTTCTTAGAAGGATTCAAGAAGGAAGCTCGTATGCCTACAATTGCCACTGATCCGAAAATCCTGGGCGCCAGATACAACAAGGCGTTCAACGCGCACGATGAAGTCACGCTAAAGGGCCTCTACGCCGAGAATGCCAAGTTCCTTGCTCCCGGCGATGTACGCCTCTCGGGCAGGGACGCGATTATCGGCTACACCAGCAACTGGATGAAGGCCGTGCCGGACGCGAAAATCAACGTCACGAACGAGATCGTGAACGCCCCCTGGCTCGTCCAGGAGTTCACCTTCAGTGGCGTCCACACGGGACCCCTCACCGGCCCGATGGGCGTAATCCAGGCCACCAACCGCAAGGTCACCGGCCAGTGCGTCTCGGTCAACCGGTTCGAGAACGACCTGATCGTCGAGAGCCGTCTCTACTTCGACATGGTTCAGGTTCTGACCCAGGTCGGCGTCATGCCGGTCTCGACCAAGAACTAGGCGATACGAACCCCGATCGCAGGGCGGCACTCCTCCCGGGTGCCGCTCTTTTTTTGTGCATATCGACGTCTCTCAAGAGTTGTAGCCTAGGGCAGACAAGGAGGGGAATCATGCTTAAGACCAGGCTGACTGAGCAACTTGGCATCGACCATCCGATCCTTTCCGCCGGCTTTGGTCCCGGCGCGGCGCCCGAGGTGGTAGCGGCCGTCTCCAACGCCGGCGGGTGCGGCGTGCTGGGCGCTAGCGGCTTTTCCGTCCCCTACCTTCGGTCCCTGATCCGGCGAGTTCGCGTCCTGACCTCGAAGCCATTCGGGGTCAACCTGATCGTGGAAGACATCGAAGAGGGCCCCATCGAGCTCTGTCTCGAGGAACGGGTGCCTCTGCTGGTCTTCTTCTGGGGCGATCCGGGCCCACACGTCGAGATGGTGCACCGCGCAGGGACCAGGGTCGCGATGCAGGTCGGATCTGTTGCCGAGGCCCAAAGTGCGGCTCGAAGTGGCGTGGACTACATCATGGCCCAGGGCGTCGAAGCTGGAGGACACGTCCGGGGGACGACGGCGCTCTCGATCCTCAT
>DASWQQ010000031.1:0-3670 GCA_036403615.1 Candidatus Dormiibacterota bacterium
TCGGCTCCACGGCATCAACAAGCACTGTCACAGCCACGTTTGGTCCCTCCTGGCAGCGTTAGGCAGTAGCCCCGTACGACTGCTGAGCTGGAGTCTGCGCTACACAGGCCAGGATGTCATCCTCCATTCGGAGGATCGTGCGCCGGTCGTGGCCAGATGTAGGGAAGATCGTCCGGAATCTCCGGAAAGTAGCGCCGGTAGTGGGTCGCGTACTTCCTCACCAATGCTGACTGGTGCGCTCGGTGAAAATGCGGGTCGCCCAGCCAGGAAGGGAGCAGGCCGCGGTTGCCCAGCGCCAGTTGACCCATCGGCCGACCGGGCCTGGCCGCAACCAGTTGGGCCCGCACGGTGTCGGGATGCCCCTGCCGGATCCATTCATCGCACATCGCCAATCCGTAAGCGATTAGAGCCGCCTCGTATCCGCGCCACATCGCCGGTGCGGGATGGTGCCGCCAGCCGTAGGCCGGGACCTGCAGTGCGCGAAGGACCTGGAGCGCCTCGACCCGCTGTTTCCCAAGTCGCGCCCGGTCGAGGACCCGGGCCGTCTGACGAAAGTCGGGATAGGGAAGAAACGTTTGCATGGAAGCTAGCCCTCGAACACTGGTACGTTGGCCCTGGCTGGACGGACCACAATCTGACCTAGCCTATCCCCATGGGTTTCATCGAGCTAAGCGAGGTCGCGTATGCCTTTCCAGGTGGGCGCATCCTCTTCGAGAAGGTGGCTTTCAAGGTTGCGGATCTGCAGCGGGTGGCCTTGACCGGGGCGAATGGAGCCGGAAAGACGACGCTACTGAGGTTGATTGCCGAACCGGACACCGACCGGCTAGGAACGATTCGGGTCATCGGACGCTTGGCGAGGATGCCGCAGGTAGTCCACGATGTCAACTCGCCGGCAACAGTGCGTGAGCTCCTGCTGGCACAAGCACCGCTGATGCTTGCACGCGCCGGCCGCGAGCTGATCGACGCGGAGAAGCAGATGGCAGCCGGCGCTTCGGAAGCATCGGGCACCGCATATGCGGAGGCCGTCCATCGTTGGGGAGAACTTGGCGGTTACGACCTGGAGGTCACCTGGAATGCTGCCTCGATTGCCGCTCTGCAAGAGCCAATCGAATCGATTGAAAACCGAGTTGCAAGTACCCTTTCCGGCGGTGAGCTGAAGCGCCTTCTTCTCGAGGCACTGCTGCGTTCGGATGCCGATGTTCTTCTTCTCGATGAGCCGGACAACTTTCTGGACGTTCGCGGCAAGGAGTGGCTCGAGCAAGCCATGGTGGCCAGCAAGAAGACCATCCTGTACGTCAGCCACGACCGTGAATTCCTGGCCAACACCTCGACCCAGGTGGTGACCCTCGAGGCCAAGGGAGCCTGGACGCACCCCGCGCCTTTTACCAGCTACGAAGAGGCCCGACGTCGACGAATCGCTGGCCTCGAGGAGGATCATCGTCGCTTCCAGGAGCAGCGCGCCGCCCTGATTGCGACACTCAGGGAGTACCGGCGTCGTGCCCAACAATCCGATAGCTTCGGCCCCAAGGTTCGGGCCGCCGAAACCCGGCTCCGGATGTTCGAGGAGAAGAGCGAACTGGCAGAGCGGCCGCCGGAGCAGAAGGTGACTATCCGGCTCGGTGGTGGACGCACCGGTACGATCGCCTTGCGTCTCACAGATCTTGCCCTGACCGGGCTTGTTCGTCCATTCAGTATCGAGATCCTGTTCGGGCAGCGTGTCGGTGTCATCGGCAAGAATGGCACCGGGAAAAGCCACTTCATGCGGCTCCTTGCCGGCCTTCCCGTCGATCACACGGGTGATTGGATGCTGGGCGCCCGGGTCAAGGTTGGCTATTTCTCGCAGGTGCACGATTCACCGCACCTGGCTCGGACCAGCCCCCTGGTAATCCTGACTCGCGAGGGACTCGACAGGACCGCTGCGATGGGAACCCTCCGCCGCTACGAGCTAGACGGCGCCGCGGACGTCCCCTTCGAGAAGCTGTCCGGCGGCCAGCAGGCGCGCCTACAAATCCTCGTGCTCGAAGTGCGCGGCTCGACCATGCTCGTGCTCGATGAGCCGACCGACAACCTGGACGTCGCTTCGGCTGACGCTCTCGAGTACGCTCTCTGGAACTACGAGGGGACGATCATCGCTGTCACGCACGACCGCTGGCTGCTCAAGTCCTTCCAGCGCTTCCTCGTCTTCGGCTCAGACGGGTCCGTGTCGGAACGCGACGAACCCACCTGGACTTAGCTCCCCCGGCTCTTGCTACTGTCGATAATCAATCCTGAAATGAAGGGTCCGAAAGGGTCTGACCGGCTGAAAATTGAGCAGGTTCTGACCGTCCTGAGAGAAACGCCGGGGCGTGTCGCAGGGATTACGGCTGGCTTGACTCCAATTAAATTGCGTGGCCGCCCCGGCAACGATGAGTGGTCGGCAAACGACGTACTTGCACATCTAAGGGCATGTGCAGATGTCTGGGGCGGCTGCATGTTCAAAATCATCAGCGAGGAAAGGCCAACGCTCAAGGCTATTAATCCTCGCGCCTGGATTGAAAGCACGGATTATCCCGAACAGGAATTCTGCGCCTCGCTCCGCGCCTTCACGAAGCAACGCGCCGAATTAATGTCCGTGCTCGAACCTCTGCCGAGCAGCGGCTGGTCCCGTTCTGCCACGGTCACCGGCGCGGGTGCGGTGCTGGTACGCACCGTGCTGATCTATGCTGAGCGACTGGCTCGCCATGAACGGCCACATGTCAAGCAAATCGAACGCATCGTCCAGGCGGTGCGCTAGCCGAGATGGAACCGCCGAAGGGGTTCCGGGTTCGACCCCCTGGTATGGACGACCTCGAGGATGTGCTGGCCGTGATGAACGCCCACGAGGCGATCTACGGCCCTGAGGCCCGAACACTGGCGGAGGACGTCCACGAGAGTTGGACACGGCCTTCCTTCGACCTCGATAGCGACGCCCGGGTGGTGCTAAACGAGCAAAACCGGATTGTCGCTTACGTGGATGTTCGCGAGCTCGACAAACCCAGGGTTGAGGCCGATGGCTATGTCCATCCCGACTTCGAAGGGCGTGGAATCGGCACCCTGTTGCTGAGCCTGGCGGAGGAGCGTGCCAGGTCCGTAGAAGCAGGAATCGAGACCGGTCAGCGGCGGGATCTGGAAAGCGGCATCTTCGCTAATAACCCGGCCGCCGTGAAGCTTTTCGAGGAGCAGGGCTTTCGATGCGTGCGGTATTTCATCTTCGAAGAGATCCACCTGGAATCTGCTCCCCCGCAGCCGGCCTGGCCCGCGGGTGTGACGGTGCGGAGCTTTCGAGAGGGAGAGGCCCTTGCTCCGGTCTACGAGACGGTGCAGGAGACCTTCAAGGATCACTGGGGACAACGGCAGCGCGACCTCGAAGAGTGGACCCACATCTGGCAAGCGGGCGGCATGGACCCGAGCCTGTGGTTTATCGCCGAGTCCGGGGGGACCATCGCGGGTGTCTCCCTATGCAAGATGCGTGATGATGCCGGTTACGTTCCCACTCTCGGAGTTCTTCGGCCATTCCGGGGCCTGGGCCTCGGGCTGGCGTTGCTGCTGCACTCGTTCTCCGAGTTCTACCGCCGGGGCGTTCCGATCGTTCGCCTCGATGTCGATTCGGAGAGCCTGACCGGCGCCAATCGCCTATATGAACGTGCCGGCA
>DASWQQ010000032.1:0-10469 GCA_036403615.1 Candidatus Dormiibacterota bacterium
GTCCAAGAGCAGCAGGACACAGCCGCCGAAGCCTCCGCCCATCATCCGCGCCCCGACCACGCCCGGAACCTCACGCGCGAGTTCGACCAGCGCATCGAGTTCCGGGCAGCTTACCTCGAAGTCCTTCGCCAGGCTGGCGTGGGATGCGTAGAGTAGCGGTCCCAGCGCCTGCGGATCGCGGCGCCGCAGGGCGTCGGCAGCGGCCAGCACACGGCCGTTCTCCGTGACAACGTGGCCCGCCCGCCGGCGGACCACCGGGTCAGCGATTCGATCGAGATCGCTTGCCGATGCATCACGCAGGCTGCTGACTCCGAGGGTCAGGGCGGCCTGCTCGCACTGAGACCGGCGTTCGTTATAGGCGGACGATGCCAGGTCGTGCCGGATGCGCGTGTCCGCCAGCAGCCAGCTTTGCCTGCCGTCCGGCAGCGGAATATCCTCCCGCTCGAGGCTCCGACAGTCCAGCAGGATGGCGTTTCCGGCCCGAGCGAGCAGGGCCGTGAACTGGTCCATAATTCCCGTGCGCGCCCCGACGAAGTCATTTTCTGCCTTCTGGCAGAGCCGCGCCACATCGACCGGCGCCATGGTGGCTCCCTGGGAGCTGAGGCAGGCCACCGCAAACGCTACCTCGAGGGCACCAGACGAGCTGAGACCGGAACCGGCAGGAAGATCCGAGACAATCGCGGCGTCGAAACCGCTCCTCAGAGCGGACCGGGTATCGACCTCTCGTGCCACCCCCAGGACGTAGTCGGCCCAGGACCCCTGCTTGCGGTCAGGCAGCCGTGGAAATCGAACCGGGGTGGGATAGGTCTCGCTCTTCAGCACAATCTCGGAATCACGTCTTGGCCGATAGGCCACCCCAACGAACCTGTCGATCGCTGCCGGTAGGACGAATCCCTGGTTGTAATCGGTGTGTTCCCCGATGACGTTCATGCGGCCGGGTGCAACGGCAACCGACTGGGGCGGGTACTGAAAATGCCTTTGGAACTCCTGGCGCGCCCGCGCGTCGAGTTGATGAGCGGCGCTCACTCCCGAGATAGTTTTTGGCGCAACGGCGCTAGATCGTTCGCAGTGGAATGAAGCTGGATTGTTTGAAGTTCCGGATGCTCACCTGGGCGGCCAGGTGCGAGGCCACGTCGCGGTAGACGGCGGCCAGCGGTGACTCGGGGTCGCTGACCATCAATGGGACCCCCGGACCACCACCTTCCCTGATGCGTTGATCCAGGGGTATCTCACCCAAAAAGGGAATCTGCATCCTTTCCGCGAGCGCACGCGCTCCGCCATGACCGAAGATGTCGCTGCGTTCGCCGCAGTGCGGACAGATGTGGTAGCTCATGTTCTCCACCAGGCCCAGGTTCGGCACTTTGAGGGTGTTGAACATCTGGATCGCACGCCCGACATCCGCGGTGGAGACGTCCTGCGGGGTGGAGACAACCACCGCACCTGTCATTGGAATGCTCTGTGACATCGTCAGCTGAACATCTCCTGTTCCCGGTGGCAGATCCACGACAAGATAGTCGAGCTCTCCCCAGTTGACGTCGAAAAGAAATTGGCGTACGGCCCCGGAGAGCATCGGGCCGCGCCAGATCGCAGGCTTGTCCGGCTCGATGAAGAAGCCGATCGAAATGATCTTGATTCCGTAACGAGTGATGGGCACGATTTTCTCGTTCTGCGCGTAGGGCTTCTCGTGCTCGGCGCCGAGCAGAATATGTACGTTCGGCCCGTAGACGTCGGCGTCGAGGACGCCGGTCCGGGCGCCGAGCTGGGAGAGCGCGATGGCGATGTTGACGGCGCACGTGGACTTGCCTACGCCGCCCTTTCCGGCTCCCACGGAGACGATGTTCTTGACGCCCTCGACCTGCTGCTTCTGAGATATCCCACCGGTCTTGGAAACCCGCGAGTCCCAGGTTATTGTCGCGTGCGGTGATCCCGGCAGCACGGAGAGCGCCGCATCGATGTCCTCATGGATTTTGTTCTTGAGCGGGCAGGCAGGGGTCGTAAGCACCACGCGCATCCCGATCGTCTGGGCGTCGACAAGTACGACGTCCTGGATCATCTGGAGCTCCATCATCCCCTTGTGAAGTTCCGGATCCTTAACCGTGCGGAGCGCGTCGAGGACCGTCTCTTCGGTAAGTTGGGCTACTGCCACGACATCATTCTATCGGTCGCCGCCGCTCAGCCACCCTTTCGGATATAGCCCAGGATGATGTCATCGATGAGGCGCTCGACCGGCGCCAGGTCGTCGGTGAAAACGATCCCATTGGGTTTCATGAGCCGGAGATTGCCTTCTGCCAGGGCGTCATCGGCGATCGGCTTCAGCGCCGGGTTTGGCTGGCTGGCCGCGCGCTGCCGAAAGGTCGCCAGGGTGGTTGGTTCCGAGGTCGCGAACAGAAGACTGTTGGTGAAATGGTGGGCGGTGTCGAGGGCGAAGACACGGGGAAATACGGCCGTCAGGGTCCCCCCGAGGGCATCAACGAGCCGGTAGTCGGTCGCCGTCCGGCCGACGTTGATGGCCAGCACACCACCTGGGTTCAGGTGCGCTCTCGCGCTCTGAAAGAACTCCCTGGTGGTCAGGTAAAAGGGTATGTATGGCTGCCGGTAAGCGTCCACGAGGATGAGGTCGTACTTCTGGTTTTGGGTCGCCATCCAGTAGCGCCCGTCGGCGATGTAAACGTTCAGGTTCGGCTCATTCATGCCGAAGAAACGCCGGCCTACATCGACGATCCTGGGATCGAGCTCCACTCCGTCGATCTGAACCGGGCCGTCGATGGCCGTGATCTGCCGGGCCACGGTGCCCCCGGCCAGACCGACGATCGCGACCCGTTGTGGCACGCGTGCCGTGCCGAAAAAGGGCGCAAGCAGGACGTCGTCCCAGTAGCCGTGCGTGTAGATGGTGGTCGGGTCGTAGATCGAATGCACGGCCTGCCCCTCGTTCAAGATCAGGTCGTTCTCAGTTCCCTCCCTGACCACCTGGATGTAGTTGTAGGCCGACTCGGCTTCATAGATCCGCTGGCCGTAGGCGGCGGCGCGGATGGCGCCCCCCGACAACAGTCCTAGAAGAAGCACAAGCACGGGAAGCAATGAATAGAACCTCCTCAAGCCGCCCGCCCAGAGGCCGGCGGCCGAGATCAGTCCGAGGAGAAAGGCAAGTGCGATGATCGTCGGCCGCGTGCCAAAGGTGGGGATCAGCCAGAAGACCGGCAGAAAGGTCCCCAGAATGCTGCCCAACGTCGAGAGAGCGTAAACCGCGCCCGCGGCATTGCCGGCGGTCGCCAGCCGGTCGATGCGCAGCCGAATGACGAAGGGCGACACCATTCCCAGCAGGATCACCGGGAGGGCGAAGAGAACGACGACCGACGCCAGCGACCCCAAAACGAGCCCAACCGAGAGCTGGGCAAAACCGGTCTGAGCGACAGACAGGATGGGCCTGGAAATGATCGGTATCAGCGCCGTTGCCAGCGAGGCCACCGCGGTCAGCTTGTAAAGCAGCCGCGGGTCGGGCCACCGGTCCGCCAGGCGGCCGCCGGCGTAGTAGCCGATCGTAAGGTAGATCAGGATCAGGCCGATCAGGATTCCCCAGATGAATAGGGATTGGCCGAAGAAGGGAGCGAGCAGCCGGGCGGCGGCGAACTCGATCCCCAGGCTGGTAAGGCCTCCCACAAATGCCAGGGGGAGAAGCATCCGGGTCCCCTGTGCCCGCGGTTTCTCCCCGGCGCCTGTCGCGGGCCGGAGGCGCGCTTCGGACTCGGGCTGCATCTGCCGGTTCAGGATACGCGCGGTCCGGCGACGGGCCTATCCCGCCCTAGATCAGGGCGCCGGCGAGAAGGGGCGCCACGTAGTCCTGGTGCCAGATCAAGCTCGCGAGGTCGTGCCCATCCGGCTCCAGAGCGGCGGCCTGCTCGTAGACAAAGAAGTAAACGTTGTCGAAATTCCAATCGCCCAACTCCAGCTTGCCGAAGGCGGCGGGCAGGCGCGGATCGGACTGGCCCTGCGCATAGAGGTGGGCTGTTGAGTCATAGATGGCACGCAGAATTCGCAGCTGTGCCTCGAGCTCATCGATGATGACTACGGACGCGTGCTCGAACTTGAGCTTCGCGATCCGGCGCCGCAGTTCGGCGATCTCCAGCGTGTATTCGTCCATGCCTCAAGTTTATTTGAGCCGCGGACGGCCGGGGGGCTAATGAATCAGTGAATTGGTGGCGATCATGGGGGCGATCAGGATGGCGATGATGTTGACCACCTTGATCATGGGATTGATGGCGGGCCCGGCGGTATCCTTGTTGGGGTCTCCTACCGTGTCGCCGGTGACGGCGGCAGCGTGGGTCTCCGTACCTTTTCCGCCAAAATTCCCGTCCTCGATGTACTTCTTGGCGTTGTCCCAGGCCCCGCCGCCCGACGTCATCTGGATGGCTAGAAAGATACCGGTCACGATCGCCCCGATCAGCATGCCACCCAGCGCCTTGGGACCAAGCACGAAACCAACCAGCAGGGGAGCTGCCACCGGTATCAGGCCTGGCACGATCATCTCGCGCTGGGCCGAACGCGTGACGAGGTCGACCGCCCGGCCGTACTCGGGCAGCGCCGTGCCCTCCATGATCCCCTTGATCTCGCGAAACTGACGCCGGACTTCAACCACGACCTGCCCGGCGGCCCGCCCGACAGCGAGCATGCTCAGCGACCCGAAAAGGAAGGGCAGAATGCCGCCGAAGAACAATCCGACGATGACCAGTGGGTCGGTAAGGTCAAAGAGGAGATGCTTTCCCTTCCCCACCTCCTGTGTATAGGACGAGAAGAGCACCAGGGCCGCCAGTCCGGCGGAGCCAATCGCATAGCCTTTCGTTACCGCCTTGGTCGTGTTGCCCACAGCGTCCAGCGGATCGGTGATACTTCGCACCGACTCCGGCAGGTTGGCCATCTCGGCGATACCACCGGCATTGTCCGTAATCGGCCCGTAAGCGTCTATGGCGACGATGATCCCCGTCATGGACAGCATTGCCATCGCCGCAATGGCGACGCCGTAGAGGCCTGAACCCGCCACCGCGGCGTCCTGGTTTAGAAAGAACGAAACCAAAATCCCCACGCCAATGACCAGGACTGGCAGCCCGGTGCTAAGCATCCCGATCGCCTGGCCGGCGATGATGTTGGTCGCGTGCCCCGTCGTAGACGCCTTTGCGATCAGGCGCACCGGTGCGTAGCTGGCGCTCGTGAAGTACTCGGTGATTCCGACGATGGCAAGGGTTACGACAACGCCGGCCACCGCGGCCCAGAAGAGATTGAAGTTCAAATTCATCGCCAGGGTGATGGCGAGAAAACCGATCAGCGCCAGGACGGCGCTGACGCCGAGACCGCGATAGAGCGCCCCCATGATCCAGGTACTCGTCCCCAGTCTCACGAAGAGAGTCCCGATGATCGTGGCAATGATCGAGATGCCTCCCAGGATCAAAGGAAAGAGCACGAACCGAAGCTGGCCGGGGAATAGCAGGCTGCCGAGCAGCATCGCCGCGATCGCCGTCACGGCGTATGTTTCGAAGAGGTCGGCAGCCATACCGGCGCAGTCGCCGACGTTGTCGCCGACGTTGTCCGCGATCACGGCGGGGTTACGCGGGTCGTCCTCCGGAATGCCTGCCTCCACCTTTCCAACCAGGTCGGCCCCCACGTCCGCCGCCTTGGTGTAAATTCCCCCGCCGAGCCGGGCGAAGACGCTGATCAGGCTGGCTCCGAACGCCAACCCTACGAGCGCCTCCGGTTTCCTAAAGACCCAGTAAGAGAGAGTCACGCCGAGAAGGCCAAGCCCCACCACGAACAGCCCGGTCACGGCCCCACCGCGAAATGCGAGACGCAGGGCTTGATCCAGGCCTCTGGTGGCCGCCTGGGCCGTCCTGACGTTGGCACGGACGGACACATTCATACCCACATAGCCGGCGAGAGCCGAGCACGCCGCGCCGACCACATAGAGGATGCCGGTCTGGATGTTGATCACCAGGGTTATAACCACCGCCAGCACGACTCCGATGATTGCGATCGTCGTGTACTGCCGGTTCAGGTATGCGGCCGCACCTTCCTGGATCGCCCGGGCAATCCGGGCCATGGTTGCGTTGCCGGCGTCGGCGGCCAGCACCCAGCGGGTCAGCAGGCCCCCGTACGCGAGGGCAACGATGGCAGCGATGCTTACCAGGGCAAGGACCGTCGTCGCCGAAGCGTCGTCGACCGTGATGGCAGCCGCGAGCAGGGAGCCTCCCTTCCTACGTGATAGCGCGCTGAACGCCCGCCGTATTGTACCGGTCGAGCCTGAGCCTGAGCTAGCGGCCACTCCGGCCAAAAAGACCCATTACCTGGTCCTTGATCCATTGCGGCGGCGCGACACCTCCCGGTCGGAGGCGGTCACCCGCCGGAAGGACGTCATCGGCAACCGGGCTCAAAGCGGCTGCCTCCCGCTTCGGCGGCGTGACGTAGGCAACGCCGAGCGTCTCGGCCAGGTCCCGGATGCGGGCATAGAACCCCGAGGTGTGAGGCGAGCGGTCGAGTTCGAGTCCGGTGAAGTCGTAGTGGTGGACCCATTCGTGCAACAGGGTCTCGAGGAAGACCTTGGGAGCGAGCACCTGCTGCCGGATGGCGGTCAGGTTATAGATCCGGATGGAACCGCGCGGAGGGGACGATGCCCAGGCGATCCGGTAGTACCCGTAAGTTTTCAGCGCGAGGCGGCCGTCTCTTGTCCTATGACGCTGAGGACGATCGGCGACCACCAACTTGCAGGCCGGCAGTCCGGCCGCCTCGTCCAGGGCGTCGAGCAGCGCCTGGCCCGTGGCCTGCCGGCGGGCCGCCGACTCCTCTTCCAGAATCGTGAGCGCAAGTCCACGCCCCAACGGAAATTGCTTCCAGGTGAGGGTCTCGAGGCCTTTACTGCGTTGATAGGCGGATCCAGGCACGCCTGTCATTATGGGTGAGTGCCGAGGTCCAGCATCATCGTCGTGGGCAACGAGATTCTGCGCGGCTTCACCGTCGACACCAACTCCAACTGGCTCGCTTCCAAGCTATTCCGCTGCGGTTTCCCCGTCACCCTGATAACAACCGTCGGTGACGTCGACGCCGATATCGTCGCTACCGTCCGGTACCACATCGATCGCGGGGAGATTGATCGGATCTTTATCTGCGGCGGACTCGGCCCGACCCCAGATGACCGAACCTACCTGGCTCTGGCGCACGCGCTCGAGCGCCCGCTCGTCTACAACCGCGAAGTCGGCGCCCAGATGCAAAACCGGATGTTTGTTTACGGCATGGCGGCGCGCAGGGGGACGGCGGAACTGAATGCCGGAAACCGGAAGATGGCGCTTCTCCCGGAGGGAGCGACACTACTCCACAACGGGGCGGGCATGGCGCCCGGCCTGGCTTTCCAGGTGGGAACCCAGCGGTTCCTGTTCGCCTTACCGGGGGTGCCGGCCGAGCTGCGTGCCGTCTACAAGGCAATCGAAGCACGTTACCTCACGGGCGGCAACGGTGACGTCGTCCGCGAATTGCGTTACCGCGCGGTGCCAGAGAGCGCATTTCACGACGTCATGCAGGCGCTGGAGCGCGAGTATCCGGACGTATCACTCGGCTCCTATCCTCAAACCGAAAGCCGCGAGCTGATCCTCCGGGCAAGCGGCCCGACGCTGGAGCGCGTCGAAGCCGTACTCAGCGGCATCCGCGCCGGGGTCAGCCAGTACCTGCCGGTCGCCTGACTACCGGCCGGTAAAGTCGGGCCTCTGCTTGGCGACGAATGACATGATTCCGATCGCAGCGTCTTCGGTCATCGCGGTCCGTCCGAAATTCTCGGCCTCAACCTCGTAAGCCTTACCCGGCGACCGTTCCATGCCGGCGATGATCGCTTCCTTGGCCAGCCGCAAGGCGATGGGCGCCGAGTGGGCCAGCGAAGCGGCCCGCTCCTCAACCGCCGCCTGGAAGCTGTCTGGCGGTAGGACGGCGTTGACCAGGCCGATTGCAAGGGCCTCTGGAGCCTTCAGCCGCCGGGCTTCGAAGATCATTTCGGTCGCCCGCGATTGTCCGACCAGGCGCGGAAGGCGCTGGGTACCCCCGGCTCCGGGAATCAAACCCAGGCTCGTCTCCGTCAATCCGATCGTCGATCTCCCATCGTCGATCATCAGGCGGTAATCGCAGACGAGCGCCAGCTCGCAGCCGCCTCCGAGCGCGTGCCCGTTGATGGCAGCAATCAGCGGCTTGGGGAAATGCTCCACCTGCGTAAAGGCCGCCTGGCTGCGGCGTGACATCTGCGCGATCCGCTCCAGCGTGGCAGGGTTTTCACGGTCGAAACCATCCTCGCCACCCATCATCTTGATGTCGGCGCCCGCCATGAAGTAGCGATCGATGGCACTGCTGAGCACCACAACTCGCGTCCCGTCGTCATCCGCCAGGGTGCTCAGCCGATCAACCAGTTCCTCCTGCAGCTCAGCGGTAAGTGCGTTCACCGGAGGACGGTTCATCCGAATCGTGGTAACGAAGTCACGCGTCGAGAGCTCGAGCAAGCCCGGCATCAGAAAGTGAACAGGTCCATGCCGCCCATTACCGGCAACGCCACGCCCGTGATGTAGCCGGCTTCCGGAGAGCACAGGAAGGTGATTGCGTTGGCGATGTCCTCCGGCTCGCCAGGACGCCGCATCGCGATCCGCTTGATCATCCGGTCGTTCATGTCCGCGCGTCCCATCTTGAATGCCTCCGTGGCGATCACGCCCGGCACGATGGCGTTACAGGTGATGTTGTGGCGGGCTCCCTCCAGGGCAAGGGTGCGGGCAAGGCCCTGCAAGCCGGCCTTGGTGGTGGAATAACTGGCCTGTCCGAAACCGCCGAGGCTGCCCGCGATCGATGACATCATGATGATCCGGCCCCAGTTGCGCTGCTTCATGTGCGGCCAGACGGCCTTGGAACAGTTATAGGCGCCGCTCAGGTTCACCTTGAGGTCCCGGTCCCAGAGCGCATCGTTCTGGTTCTCAACCGTCGCCATATGGTCGAGAGTGCCGGCGTTGTTGATCAGGATGTCGATGCTTCCCAGGTCCCTCACCACCTGGTCGACGACGGACTTTACCTGCTCGCGATTGGTGACGTCCATCTTGACGGCGACCGAGCGTCGGCCCATCTGGCGAATCTCGTTGGAGG
This sequence comes from Candidatus Dormiibacterota bacterium, assembly GCA_036403615.1. Classification (GTDB taxonomy): domain Bacteria; phylum Chloroflexota; class Dormibacteria; order CF-121; family CF-121; genus JALYYC01. Next base: position 9,145 of record DASWQQ010000032.1, read on the forward strand.
TCTTCTCGGCGTAGACGGCCTTCTGCGAGGCCATCACCTGGGAGAAGACGCTTTCGGAAGCCTCCGCCGTCTTTTCCAGTTCGGGATCGCTCTCGATCAGGATGTCGGTCACGACGACGTCGGCGCCGGCCCGTGCCAGCGCCAGGCAATCGGCACGCCCGAGTCCTCGGGAGCCACCGGTCACCAGGGCCACTTTTCCCTTCAGGTCGAACATCTCAGCTCACCTTCCGGATCTGAGGCGCTGCGGCCTGGCGGGTCAATGGCCGGCGGTCGCCCGAGATCGCCCTGGAAATCACGAGACGCTGGATCTCCGACGTCCCCTCCCAGATCTGGTAGATCTTGGCGTCACGCATCCATTTCTCAACCGGATACTCGCGGATATAGCCGTAGCCACCCAGGATCTGGACAGCGTCGAGAGCGACCTGCATCCCCATGTCGGCGGAGAACGCCTTCGCCATGCTTCCCTCGGCCCGCTTGAAAAGCATGTTGTTCTGCGCCATCCAGCCGGCCCGCCAGGTGAGAAGGCGGGCAGCGTCGATGTTCATTGCCATCTCCGCCAGTTTGAAACCGATCCCCTCGTGCTTGATGATCGGTTTTCCGAAAGCCACCCGTTGCATCGCGTAGTCGAGCGCGAACTCGTAGGCGGCGCGGGCGATGCCGATCGAGCCCGCCGCCACCGCTGGGCGGGAATGTTCGAGCATGAGTAAAGCGCCAAGCGCGCCCGGGCCGGCGTCCGGATCACCCGGTTCGCCGCCGAGGCGGGCCTCCGTCGGCACCAGGCAGTCCGAAAGGATTACCTGTGCTGTATGGGAGGCGCGAACGCCAAGCTTCTTCTCCTTGCGACCCATGCTGAGTCCCGGATTGCCCTTCTCCACGACGAAGGCCGCGATTCCAGCCGCTCCGAGGCTGGGGTCGGTGTTGGCGAAGATGACATGCAGATCTGCAATACCGCCATTGGTGATGAACTGCTTGGCGCCATTGATCAGGTAGCCGCCGTCAACCTTCTTGGCAGTCGTGGCGATCGCCATCGCGTCGGACCCGGTGCTAGGCTCGGTCAGACCCATTGCTCCGACGACAGGCGCCGCCGCGTTACAGAACTCCCCGATCCAGCGTTTCTTCTGCTTCTCGTTACCCATCGCCAGGATCGCGGCAGCGGCAAGCCCCGTGCCGGTGATGGCGACGGCAATGCCGGCGCAGCCCCAATGCAACTCCTCAGCGATCAGCATGTTGGAGATCACGTCCAGGCCGCCGCCACCGTACTCCTCGGGCATCACAGCGACGGGTGTCAGCCCGACCTCATGTGCCTTCTTCAGCACCGGCCAGGG
>DASWQQ010000033.1:0-5626 GCA_036403615.1 Candidatus Dormiibacterota bacterium
ATGGCGCCGTCGGGCGTGGTCTGGCCATCGCGAACGCCCAGCCTCCGCTCGATGTACGCCGCCATCTCGTCCGCGCCGCGCAACATGCAGGGCGCGTTGACGCAGATGACCACCTCGTGACGGCCTTCCGGCCGCGTCAGGAACATGGAGTAGAAGGATGCCGTCGCTTCGATCAGAGACGGTGGCAAGCCGAGGTGCTGCGCGATCTCCCCCATGGCCTCGTCAGTAACGTAGCCCTGCTCGTGCTGGACCGCCCAGAGCGCCGGCAGGATGGCCGACTGCTTCGAGGGGTAGAGCGCCGCCGAGGCGCGAATCCGCTCGACCGTCTTCTCGGCGAGCGGCATCAGCGGTCCACGTCCCCGAGAATGAAGTCCATCGATCCCATGATGGCGATCACGTCCGCCACCAGCACACCCCGGACCAGCTCGCGCAGCGGTTGCAGGTTGCAGAAGGAAGGCGGCCGCACCTTCATCCGGTAAGGCTTATTGGCGCCATCCGAGACCAGGTAGAAACCAAGCTCGCCGCGCGGGCTCTCGACAAATGAGTAGACGTCGCCAACCGGCCCCTTGAAGCCCTCGCTGACGAGCCGGAAGTGATGGATGACCGATTCCATGCTCTTGCTCAACTCGGTGCGCGGCGGGAGCGCCACCTTGCGGTTGTTGGTAAGCCAGGGGCCATCGGGCAGGTTGTCTTTCGCCTGCTGCAGGATCTTGAGGCTCTCCCTCATCTCCTGGACCCGGACCCGGTAGCGGTCGTAGCAGTCGCCCTTGCTCCCCAGCGGCACCTCGAAGTCATACTGCTCGTAACCGGAGTAGGGGAAGGCCTTGCGCACGTCGTAGTCGACGCCGGAGGCGCGCAGCATTGGACCGGTGACGCCAGCTTCGATTGCCTGTTCAGCGCTTAACGGACCGACGCCTCGCAGCCGCTCCAACCAGATCGGATTCTTGGTCAGCATCGACTCGAAGTCATCGATCCGGGCGGGCATGACATCGATGAAGTTCTGAAGCTGATCGAGCCAGCCGTCGGGCAGGTCCCAGGCCACGCCTCCCACCCTCGTAAAGGAGGTCATCATGCGGACGCCCGAGTACGCCTCGTTCAGGTCCAGGATCAGCTCGCGGTCGCGCCAGGCGTAGAAGAAGCCGGAGTAGACCCCCAGGTCCAGGCCGGCGGTGCCCAGCCAGAGCTCGTGGCTCCCAATGCGAGCCAGCTCCATCATCAATACCCGGATCGCCTGCGCCCGAGGCGGGACTTCCAGCTCGAGCAGCTTCTCCACTGAGCTGACAAAGCCGACGTTGTTGATCGGTGGACCCAGGTAGTCCATACGGTCGCTGAAGGTGATGCCCTGGTTGTAGGTCTTGTCCTCGAAGGATTTCTCGAAGCCGGTGTGAAGGTAACCGATGTCAGGTTCCGCATCGCGGACGACCTCGCCATCGAGCCTCAACTTGACCCGAAGCACCCCGTGGGTGCTGGGGTGTTGGGGACCCATGTTGAGGTCCATCCACTCGGCTTCCCCCTCCTCAGGGGAACCGTGAACTCGGGGCTCGATAAAAACGTCAGCCACGGATCGCGTCGGGCTCCAGGTTCTCGAGTTTTTGATCGCTGAAGATGACGGGCTCCCCGAAGGAGACGTAGTCCTTGCGGAGCGGGTGGCCCTCCCAGCTGGCCGGCATCAGGATCCGGCGCAGGTCGGGATGGCCTTCGAACTTGATCCCCATCAGGTCGTAGGTTTCGCGCTCGTGCCAGTTGGCCGCGGGCCAAACGGAGGTAAGGCTTGGTACCGATGGATCGGGCATTGCAGCCGTCGTCTTGAGGCGAACGCGTTCCCTCGGTGGCAGCGTCCTGACCTCCCAGACGACGGTGAAGCGGGGCTCGCGCGCCGGCCAGTCGACCGCGGTGGCATATAGAAAGTAGTTGTAGCCCTCGACGTCCTTGAGATGCCGCGCCACCTCGAGCACCGACCCTGGATCGACCACGATGCTCAGGTCCCCACGAAAGTCGGAGCTCTCCTGGATCGAGCCCGGGAAGGCGTCCTGGATCCTGCGGACAAGCGCGTTCGCAGTGCTCTCCGTCATCTCTCCCACCGGCGGATTGCCCTCGGTCAAGCGGAACGCTTTACCAGCGGCTCGCCGCGAATCCTGCGCTGCAACTTCACGACGGCATCGATCAGGGCCTCGGGCCGAGGCGGGCAGCCGGGTACGTAGATGTCGACCGGCACGATCTTGTCGACACTCTGGACGATCGCGTAGTTGTTGAACATGCCGGCGGAGGAGGCGCAGGCGCCCATCGCGATCACCCACTTGGGCTCGGGCATCTGGTCGTAGATCTGCCGCAGCACCGGCGCCATCTTGATCGAGACCCGGCCGGAGACGATCATCAGGTCCGCCTGCCGGGGAGACGCGCGGAAGAGCTCTGACCCGAACCGGGAAAGGTCGTGCCGCGGGCCGACCGTGCCCATCATCTCGATGGCGCAGCAGGCGAGCCCGAAGAGCGCCGGCCAGATCGCGCTGGAACGGCCCCAGTTGATCACCTTGTCGAGCTGAGTGGTCAGGATGTTGTCCCCGAGCGCATTCAGCGGCGTCGGCCCGGCGGCTCGCCCGGTGGGCGTCGGTACCGGCCGCAGCGTCAGCTCCCCCATTCCAGCGCCCCCTTCTTCCAGACATATATCAATGCCACCAGCAGGATGGCGACGAAGACCGCCATCTCGGCGACGCCGAACCAGCTCAGGCTGCGCAGTATGACTGCCCAGGGGTAAATGAAGATCGCCTCTACATCAAAGATGATGAAGAGCATGGCGGTCAGGTAGTAGGTAATAGAGAACCGGCGCCGGGCGCTCGAGCGCGGAACGATGCCGGATTCGTAGGGAAGGGCCTTGGCGGCAGTCGGCCTGCTGCCCGCCAGCCATGGCGGCAGGAAGAGCGCGATCAGCCCGAAAACGACGACCGCGGCAAGGAAAATGAGCAGGGGAAAATAGTCGCTCAGCACGGTACGCGGCTGATATTAACAAAGGAAAGTTTGAATACCGGGCGTGCTTGACGGCCAGCTTTTCGAATCAGGTCTTCGCCCTATGCCCGCAGGTCTTCAAGCTCCCAGAGGGCGCCCGGATGGTGCGGCGGCGGGAACCTTCCGTCTGGATTTTCCTCGCGGAACTGGCGGGAGTGTCTACGAAAGCGGCAGGCGGTGCACATGTACTGGCCCTGCGCCGGTATCTGGTCGCCAGGCTTGAAACGGTCACCGATCCGGATGCCACGACCGGGTTCGGTGCGGGGCGCCGCCTCGCCCGGTTTCCAGGCACCGCTCTCTACGCGGGGCCGGGGTCCGACGGTGCCGTCTGAGTCCGGTCGCAGGGCCTCGGCGACCCGTGGCCGGGGCACGTAGCGGGGGGCAACGGCCTCAGGCTGGCGTGGGTCTCGCGTCCAGCGGAGCGCGTTGACGTCACGCAGGTAGCGCTTGAGGTAGACGGTCTGCTTCACCTCGCTGACGTCGACGATCTCGGAGAAGGGAATCAAGAGGTCGGGCATCCCCGTGTTCCGTACCCGCATGTAGGGCTCACTGGACACGTAGATCGAGGCGGCGGGGCCCTCGAAGATCTCGGTCACCCTGCCCAACTCGCCGTCCCGGACCTCGACCAGGTAGCCCAGGCGGACCTCCCACTGGACTACAGGCATGATGGATCTCCCAAAAGCATGGAACCGCGCGTATTGTAGTTGACCGTGGGCGACAATCGGTTCGGGCCCAACACGGCGGAGGTCGAGGCCTTCTTCGATCGCCTTCGCCGAATGACCCCGATCGACTGGGAGTCGGTGGTGGAAGCGGCGCCGGGCGTCGGCGCCATCCCGGACCTGGAGGTCTCCCTCTCCCCCGCGTATTTCAAGGCACTCGAGGCGGCCACGCGGGCAGCTAAGAGCGATGCCTTCCCGGGCTCCGAGTCGGCCTTCTTCGAGGCGATGCGGACAGCGCAGCTGGTGGCGGACGGCAGCGAGTTCCAACCGTCGACGCGCCGCGAACCGGCCAACTCAGCTGTCATCGACGAGCGCCTATCGCCGGATGCCGAGGCCGAAGCAATCAGCCGGATCATGGCAACAGCCTACGAAGAGGAGTCCTGGCGACGCGTCATGAACGCCTGCATGGTCGCAGCTGGTGCTCTAGTCGTAAGGGGGGCCATCACAACGCAGGAGTTCGAGGTCCTCGCCGCGCCCTTTCGGTCTAGTCGCTAGCTGACGGCGACCGGGGCTGACGTGGCAGCCGGCGAGGTTCCGATGCCGTTTGTGGCTGTGACTTTGAATGTGTAATTCGGATCAGACGTCAGGCCCGTGATCAGGATGCTCGTCGACGATCCGCCCGGCACGTCGACGGGAGTTTGCCCTACACCGTTCTTGTAAGGCGTCACGGTGTAATGGTCAATCGGGGAGCCATTGTCATTGGGAACCGTCCAGCTTACGGTTGCCTCTCCGGATCCGCCAGCCGTTGCGCTAACGGAGCCCGGCTGTTCCGGAGCCCCAACCGTCGCTGCAACTGGCGGTGCCGACGCGACGCTGTTCCCCGCGGCATTGGTCGCTACGACTGTGAAGGTGTATGAGGTGCCATTGGTCAGCGGCGACACGGTGGCCGTCAGCGCTGTGCCGCTGACGATGCTAGTGGCCCCGCCCGGCGACGCCGTCACAGTGTATCCAGAGATCGTGTTCCCGCCATCGTCGGCGGGCGCAGTCCAGCCCACGGTCGCGTTACCGTTGCCCGGCGTCGCAGTCACGGCGGTTGGAGCGCCAGGCTTCGTGTAAGGCGTCACGGAGCCCGAGGGGGTAGAGGCCGGACCTGGACCGGCGGCGTTGTTCGCGACGACGGTAAAGGTGTAGGCAGTCCCGGGCGTAAGCCCCGTCACATCTGTCGACAGCGTACTTGCGTCGGGAGTTGTCACCGAGGTTCCTCCGGAGGCTGAAACGGTGTAGTTGATGATCGGGCTGCCGCCATCGTCGGCCGGCGCAGACCAGCTGACTGTTGCCTTACTGCTTCCGGCGGTCGCGCTGACCGCGGTTGGCGCGCCCGGCACGGTCCGGGGCGTGACTGAACCCGATGGACCGGACGCCACCGAATTGCCGACGCCATTGGTTGCCACGACCGTAAAGGTGTATGGCGTGCCGTTGGTCAATCCGCTCACGGTGGCGCTTAGCGCGCTGCCGCCGGCGGTCGCTGTGGTGCCATCCGATGCAGTCACGGTGTAGCCGGTGATAGCACTGCCGCCGTCGTCAGAAGGTGCAGTCCAGCTGACGGTCGCCTGGCCGTCTCCGGGAGTGCCCATCACCGCGGTCGGCGCCGCGGGCGCGGTCGCGCCGGGCGTAACAGCTGCCGACGCCGTCGAGGCCGAACTGTTGCCCGCGGCATTGGTCGCGACCACGGTGAATGTGTAGGCCGTCCCGTTTGCGAGGCCGGTAACGGTTGCACTCAACGTGGTGCCGTCAGCTGTCGTCACGGTTGGCCCGCCACCTACAGTATTCACGGTGTAGCTCGTGATCGGGCTGCCGCCGTCGTCTGCTGGGGCCGACCAGGTGACCGTGGCCTGGGTGTTTCCCGGAGTTGCACTGACTCCTGTCGCCAGCCCCGGGGTAATGAAGGGCGTGACGCTGTTCGACGC
>DASWQQ010000034.1:0-3439 GCA_036403615.1 Candidatus Dormiibacterota bacterium
GCAAAGTGGACTACCGAACGATCACATCGATGGCGGGCATCCTCGGGTTCATCTACTAGCGCCTATCCGCTCCGCTTGAGCAGCCCGAGCCGCTTGGCGCGAATCTCGGCGCGACTGAAACACCAGACGGAAGCCGGCACCATGATGGCGCCCATCAGCAACAGGATGCCAATTTCCGGAAGTGATCCGCTCAGGGACTGTCCGTGCAGGAGAGCCTGGCGCACGCCGGCCAGTGTGTAGGTCAGGGGCGAGATGGTGCCTGCCAGGTGCAGCGGCAGCGGCAGCACCGTGATCGGGTAATACACGCCGGAGATCAGGAGGAGCACTCCCTGAACGGCAAAGGCCATCTGGTCGCCCTTCTCGGGCGAGAGCAGCGGCAGGATGGAGGTGAAGATGCCAAGTCCCAAAAGGGGCACGGTCGAGGCCGCGAAGATCGCCAGCGCCGCCAGGTAGTTGGCATGCGACAGGTCCAGTTTGAAGAGCACGATCAGGCTGAGGCCGATTACCGCAGCCCGGGCCACGCCGTAGATCAATGAGGCGGCGCACATTCCCAGGAGGTGGGTCAGGCGGTGGATCGGCGCCATGAACGTGTATTCGATCGTCCCCTCCCATCGCTCCCAGGTGATGGCAAAGGCGACCTCGAAGAAGACCATCGAGAGGTAGGTCCATAGCAGGGCCCCGACCAGGAGGTAAAGCTGCGCCTGCTGGAGGTTGGCCGCCGACTGCTGGATACCGAGGGAGGACAACCCGGAGGCGAGGTAGCCGATGCTGAGAACGCTGACAAGGTTGTAGAGCAGCCACACGGCTTCCCAGGCCCAGTAGCGCCGGTACAGATTCTTTTGCCGCTCGATGAAGCCCCAGAAGGCGTTGAGCTCGAAACGGACCGATGTCGCGATCATTCGTCTTTCTCCTCCTCGTCTTCAAGCAGTCGTTTGCCGGTCAGCCGCATGAATGCGTCCTCGAGCGTGCCCGCTTCCACGCCGGCATGCCACCGGATCAACTCAGCAGGCGTACCCTCGGCCAGGACTCGCCCCTGGTCGATCACGATCACCCGGTCGCAGAGCACCTCGGCCTCCTGCAGGTCGTGGGTGCAGAGGAGCACGGTCGCCGCCCGATCTCGCCGGATCGAGGTGACAAGCTCCTGGACCTCCCGCTTGGAACGCGGGTCGAGGCCGGTGGTTGGCTCGTCCATCAGCAAGAGGGATGGGGAGGTCAGGAAACTGCGGGCGATGGCGACCTTCTGCTGCTGCCCGCGTGACAGTTGCTTCATCGGCCGGTCGAGCGTATCCAGCGGCAAACCGAGGCGCTCGAGGGTTGCCTCCACCCGTGCCCGGGTTCCCTGCCCACCACTTCCGTAGAGGCGGGCCGCGTAGAGCATGTTCTCCCAGGGGCTCATCTCCTTGAAGAACGATGCCTCGACAGACACCCGGTTGATGTGACGGCGCACGGCCGCAGCCTCGGTCGCCACGTCATAGCCAAAGACGGTGGCCCGGCCGGCATCTGGGGTCAGCAGGGTGGCCAGGATGCGAATCAACGTCGACTTGCCGCTCCCGTTCGCTCCCAGGATTCCGGTGATCCGCGCGCCGTCGACCTGGAGCGAAACCCGATCCAGCGCCAGTTTGTCCTTCTTAGCCGTCCGCCGGAGAAGTGTGCGGCGCCCGGACCGGCCGAAGCGCTTCGAGACCTCGACGACCTCGACTGCCCTGCTATTCACTTGGCTGGCTTGAATCGCCATGAACTTGACTCCTTGATGGAATGCGGTAAACAACAAAAAACCGTGGGCCTTGAGGCCTCACGGTCGAAAGCGTCTGAAACGGATCTAGACTATGTCGCTTTCAATAGTGTGCGGCCCCAAACAGGCAGGCTTCGCCCGTGAAGACGATGCCTCCGACCGGAATCCGCCGCCACATAGCCACCGTACCGTACCGCGTGGCGCCACCGGAAGTCAAGCCGGCGGTGCGTCCTCCCGAGCGGAGTCGTCAACCGAAGCCGCAAGGTACTGTGCAAGGTCCTGGACCTGCAGACGTTCGCCGGCACCCTTGGCGGAGATGCCATCTCGGAACATGGTGAGGCAGAAGGGGCAGGCGGTCGCCACCCGGGGCGCCTCGGTACGCAAGGTCTGGTCGACCCGCTCGTGGTTGATTCGTTTGCCGATCTTTTCTTCCATCCACATCCGGCCACCGCCGGCCCCGCAGCAGAAGCCGCGCTTGTGGTGGCGTTCGATCTCGACAAGTTCCGCCCCGGGGATCGACTCCACGACCTCCCGTGGCGGGTCGTAGATGCCGTTCCAGCGCCCGAGGTAGCAGGAATCGTGGTAGGTGAACTTGCCCTCGACCGCCTTGTTAGGGCGAAGCCGGCCCTCCCGGATGAGCTGGGCGAGGAGCTCCGTGTGATGGATTACCTGGTAGTTGCCGCCGAACTGGGGGAACTCATTCTTGATCGTGTTGAAGCAGTGCGGACAGGTGGCAATTACCTTCTTGACCGCCGCCCCATTCATTGCCTCGATGTTCTGCTGGGCCTGGGTCTGGTAGAGGTACTCGTTGCCGATGCGTCTGGCCGGATCGCCGTTGCACGTCTCTGCCGCCCCGAGGATGGCGAAGTCCAGCTTCGCCTTCTGCAGCAGGCGGACGAAGTCACGAGCGACTGCCTTGTTCGCCTCGTCGTAGGAGGCGGCACAGCCGACAAAGTACAGGTACTCCGCCTCTGGATGCTCGGCGATCGTCTTGACCCCGAGTCCATCCGCCCAGCCGGCGCGCTGCGCCCGGGGAAGACCGTAGGGATTACCCTGGCCCTCGATACTGCGCAGCGCCGACTGCGCCTCTTTCGGAAAGCGGCTTTCCTCCAGGACAAGACTGCGGCGCATGTCGATGATCTTGGGCACATGCTCGATCAACACCGGGCATTCCTGCTGGCAGGCGCCGCAGGCGACGCAGGACCAGATTTCGTCTTCCTTGATCGCCTCGCCGATCAAGGCCTCGGCCTGCTTCGGAGCCCGGCGCTGGTCGGCCGGTGCGTCTCGCACGGTCTTGAAGAGGTTCTCACGGCTGTCAACGATGATCATCTTGGGATTGAGGGGCTTGCCCGTGAGGTAGGCGGGACATTGTTCCTGGCAGCGGCCGCACTCGGTACAGGTGTAAAGGTCGAGAAGGTTCTTCCAGGAGTGCTGGGTGACTTTGCTTACGCCGTAACTCTCGGCGTGCTCGAGATCGATCGGGTTTAGAACCGCGCCCGGCTTTGGCCCGAGTTTGCGAAAGAAGATGTTGGGGATCGCAACCGCGATGTGAAGGTGCTTCGAACTCGGGATATAGATCAGGAAGGCGAGCACGCCAAGGATGTGCAGCCAGTAGAAACCCTCGTGAACGGGGACCGCCGCGCCGCCCTGCCAGCCGATACCGCTGAAGAGCTGGGCAATCCCTGAGGAGACCGGCCGCCAGGGCGC
>DASWQQ010000035.1:0-3340 GCA_036403615.1 Candidatus Dormiibacterota bacterium
GCCCTGATCCAACTCTGCCACCAGCGCGCCGGTCGCCAGGATGGCTCCGGCCCTCGCCCTCAGCTCATCATCAAGGCCAGCCTCGACACCCTTGCTGGCACGGCTGGATCACCCGCAGGTGAGCTCGAGTCCGGCGTCCCAGTCCCTTCTGAAACTGTCCGGCGGATCGCTTGCGACGCGGCGATCACCCGGATCACTGGCATGAACGAGCTCGACCTCGAGATCAGCCGCGCCAGCCGGACGATTCCGCCCTCGACGCGGACTGCTCTTGTAAATCGAGACCGTCACTGCATCGTGGCCGGTTGCGACCGTCCGCCTAAGTGGTGCGACGCTCACCACCTCCGCCATTGGAGTGACGGCGGGTTGACCAAGCTCGGCAACCTCCTGCTTCTCTGCCGGCAGCATCACCGGATGGTCCACGAGGACGGCTTCGAACTACGGCACGAGAGTAATGGCCGGTGGAAATTGATTCCACCAACGCGCCGGATCGACCACCACGCGCGATCGGCCTGAGAAGCGCGCGCTGCCGCTGACAAACCTTCGACACACGCTCCGCAAACTGTCGCTGACCGCTAGGCCTGCGCTGCCTCGTCTTCGTCCTCGACAGGCGCCGCACGCTGGACGGCCGATGCCTGGAGCTCTTCTTCTTCGGCGGGCGCCGCGCGCTGGACGGCCGATGCCTGGAGCTCCTCTTCTTCGGCCGGCGCCGCACGCTGGACGGCCGATGCCTGGAGCTCCTCTTCTTCGGCGGGCGCTGCGCGCTGGACGGCCGATGCCTGCAGCTCCTCTTCTTCGGCGGGCGCTGCGCGCTGGACGGCCGATTCCTGAACATCGTCCTCGTCACCGGCGCGTTGTACCGACGACGCCTGCGTAGCAACAGGGGCTTGGGCAGGCGCGTTACTGGACATGGCCTGCTCCGCGTTGCGTTCGGCCGCCTGCTCAAACGGATCAGAGGGGTGGCTCACGCGAATACCGCCGGGTGCGGGCGTGCCGTCGACCGGACCCGCCTTTTGCTGCACCACGTGGGTCAATTCATGGGCCAGCATCTTCTGGCCCGGCTCCGTCTGCGGCGAGTACTTGTCGCTCTGGAAGACGACGTTCGTTCCAACCGTGTACGCATGGGCGTTGACAGCCCGCGCTGAGTCCGTCGCCTTGCTGTCGGCGTGCACCCGCACGTCGCTGAAATCATGACCAAGCCGGCCCTGCATCAGAGCCTGCGTCTCCCGGTCCAGCGGCTGACCCGGGCTCGAGGAAAGCAAATCTTTTACCGGCGAGCGCTCGTCTTCGAGCATCTGAGCAACGCTCGCGTTTCCGGCGGCTCGTTGCAGCCCCAGGATTCCCGCGGGACGATCGTCCCTGGTGGACTTGACATCGGTCTTCGGGCTCGGCTGGGTTAGAAACTCGCGATCCTCGGTCGTCATGACTGCCTCCTCAATTTGCCTGTAAAAGCTCGTAGTACTCGCCAAATTCTGATTCGACGCAGAGTCGGCCAAGTTTCAGGTACTCGCGTTGGGTCGCGCGCACCAGGTCGCGCATGCTTATCGGTCGGTCAGCCTCGGCGGCGGAGTAGGCGGCGGCAACAGCGATATTTCTTATGGATCCCCCGGACAGCTTGAACGACTCGGCGAGAAACTCGAGGTCCAGGTCACTTGCCCTGGGCGCCGACCTGCCAAGGCTACGCTGCCATAGCTCCAGCCGGTACTGGGCCTCGGGTTCGGGGAAATCCACAAGCGCATCCAACCTGCGCGTAAACGCCTCATCCAGGTTCGCGCGCAAGTTCGTCGCGAGGATCGCCACGCCGTCGAAGAGCTCCATCCGCTGCAACAGATATGCCACCTCGACGTTCGCATAACGATCATGCGCATCGCTGACTTCAGAGCGCTTGCCGAACAGGGCATCCGCCTCGTCGAAGAGAATCACGCCGTTGACTCGCTCCGATTCGGCAAAGATGCGATCAAGATTTTTCTCTGTCTCGCCCACGTACTTGTCCACCACCGTGGCCAGGTCCACCGCGTACAGGTCCAGGCCCAACTCGCCTGCGAGGACTTCGGCGGCCATCGTCTTGCCGGTCCCGGATGGCCCGGCGAAAAGTCCGGTAAGCCCGCGCCTTCGACTTGACGGCCCGCCCATCTTCCAGACGTCCAGAACGCGTTCGCGAAATCTGGCCCGGGCCAGCAGCTCACGCAACTGCTCGCGGGGCTCGGGCGGCAGTACCAGGTCTTCGAAACCGACAGCGGGCTGGATTCGGCGGGCAAGCCTCTCGAGCCCGGCGGCATTCTGAGCCCGGGCGCCGGACTTCAAGGTCTCGATGTCCAGTCGCGCGTCCTTGGCCTGGGCTTCCATTCGCGCCGCTCGCGTCGCTCGATGCACCTGGTCAGCCGTAAGCCGGAACTGAGCCAGGGTCCCGGCCAGGTCGAAAGTCCGTGAGCCGTCGCCATTCAGGCTCTGGCGCCAGAGCTCCGCTCGCTCGGTCGCATCGGCCATCCGGGTCTCACAAAGAAATGGCACTTCACGGGACCAACCCGGATCCCAGCCACGCGTGCCAAAGAGAATCACCGTACGGCCCAGCTCGGCAAAGGCGCGAACGGCGGGAAGGCCTCGAGCCAGCAGGGCCTCAACCGGCCCCGCAATGATCGTCGAGCCACCAAGCCCGGCCTCTCGAGCAACCAGAGTCGCCAGCGTGGCTATCGGATCATCGGCCGTCAGCCGGTCGAGGTCGAGGACGATGGCCGGCCGCGACCCGTTCTGTTTGCCAGCCGGGCCCCCATTTGACCGAACTCCGGCTCCAGTAGCGGCCAGCGCCATCGATGCGCCCGATGAACCGGCGTGCTCTCGGACATACGCGAGTCGCGAACCGCCGGCTTCCAGCCAACGAGCCAGAACTCGCGCCGTGTCGCTGTCACTTGCCCTGGGTTCGTAGACCAGCGCGGCAACCGAGGGATCTATTTCATCGGTGCCCAACAGGTACGCGGTCACCCGGTCCGGAACACGCAAGGACCGTGTCAGCACCGGACGCTCGAGATCTTCGACCAGCAGCAGGCAGGACCTGACCAGCGGCGAACCCGGCGCGAGCCGGCTCCTGGCCAGGCTACTCGTCGGCGGCACGCCACATAACTCCAGGGAGAGTCCGATGCTTGCACGGCGCCGCGAGACATCGTCCTGCAGATAACCGTAGAGCCGCTCGAAGCGTGCGTCGATGTCGGGCGCCAGCGCGATCAGCAGCAGCTCGATGTCGATTTCGCTGAGATCGAACCGACGCGTTAGCTGGCGCAGCCTCAGCTCCGACCCAGCGGACTCAGCCGCATCGGCCTGGCGCTCGGCCTCGGCCCTGGCCGCGGCG
>DASWQQ010000036.1:0-9915 GCA_036403615.1 Candidatus Dormiibacterota bacterium
TCACGAACAGGTGCGCGCCCGCAGCCGGGCGCTGTGCGAACGATTCCCACTTCCGTACTAGCGGCCTCGAGCGTCTTCAACGATCCCACCTTCTGGACCACGTTTTCAGCTGCCCGCTTCGGCCCCGCCGTCCGTCCCTTCGTCGTCGCACTGGCGATTACGGCGGTAGTGGTTTTCCCGGTCCGCTGGTTGGCCTTCAGGCTGGGCGCGGTGGCGGAACCGGGCGGGCGGCGCATCCACCAGCGCCCAACACCGCTGCTGGGCGGACTGGCTATGTACATCGGCTTCGGGCTTGCGGCCGCACTTTTTTCCACCAACAGCAAGACGGAGGGCCTACTGCTCGCGGCAGCGGTGGTCACGGCATTGATGGTGCTGGACGACCGTGGCGGACTGTCACCGACGATCAAGCTGGCGATCCAGGTGCTCGCTTCGCTGATCGCCGTCGTTCTCTTCGGCATCGAGATCAATTTCGTCGGCCTTCCTGGCGTAGTTCATCTCGCACCGGCCGTCTCGATCGCACTCAGCCTGCTTTGGTTCGTCGGCCTCCAGAACACCATCAACTTGATCGACGGAGTCGACGGCCTGGCGGCAGGAGTGGTGGCGATTGTCGCGGCCGCGGTGCTTCTGGCAGCTATCAATCTTTCCCGTCCTGACGTCGTGATCCTCGCCGGCTGCCTGATTGGCGCCTGCATCGGGTTCCTGGTCTTCAACTGGCATCCGGCAAGGATCTTCATGGGGGACACCGGCAGCAACTTTCTCGGCTTCACGCTCGCCGCCCTTTCAGTGCTCTCGACAGCCAAGGTCGCCGTCGTCCTATCCCTGATTGTGCCGGTCCTTGCGCTTACGATTCCGTTCCTGGACACTGGCTGGGCAATCCTTCGCCGCCGCGGGCGCGGGCAATCGATCGCGACTCCCGATGCTGAGCACTTGCACCACAGGCTGCTCGATTACGGCCTGAGCCCGCGGGAAACCGCCCTCGTGTTCTATTTCGGGACGGCGATCTTCGCTGCGCTTGGGCTGGCGATATACGGCCACAAGAAGGTGCTTCTGGGCGCCATCACGCTCCTCGTGCTCGGGATCGTGGTGATCCTGGGCCGTCGGTTCCGCAGGATCAGCCGAGGTTGAGCCTGCTTCGGGCGCCGGCCCGATTGCGTGGCGAATTTAGCGCCTGCTAAGCTTGGTGCAGTTGAGGCCGAATCTCGGAGGTAGTGATGGCCCCGACGGATAAGCGCAAGGACCCCAGCATGCTGGCTGCCTTGGGCATGGCGTCCGGCATCGGCCTTCAACTCGGCGCGTCGGTTCTGGTCGGACTCGGGCTAGGCCTGCTGCTCGACCGGCTACTGCATACGTCGCCGTGGTTTTTGCTGATCGGGCTTCTCCTTGGAATTCTGTCAGGTGGGTATAGCGTGGTCAGGATGGTGTTAAAGGAGATAAAGCGTGGTGAGTGAACTGCGCCAGTTCCAATTCCGCGCAGGTGTCATCCTGGCAGCTGCGCTTGCGGCGCTGGCAGGAATCCTTCTCACACTTGGGCATGGCTCGGCGGTTTCCGGCCTGATTGCTGGTGGCGTACTGGGGTTTGCGAACCTGACCTGGATGGTGTCCAGCGCCACGAGGTTGATGGGGCACGCGGTGGGTGCGCGGAGCATTCAGGCCGTGGCCTTTGTGCGCTTCCTGATAGTGGCCTGCCTGCTTGGTCTGATTCTCATCGTTGGTCATGTCAACCCTATCGCGGCTGTGGCCGGCTACGGACTTTTCCCGATCGCCGCGGCCGCTTCAGGATGGCGGTTCCTTAACGGGGGCCCCGTTCCGTCATGACGGGCATGTTGTGGCTGGCGATCGAGGTCACTCATCCGACGACCAGCGTTGGCGGCATCAACTTCAACGTAGACACCATCCGGAACACCCTCATTGTGTGCGCACTCCTAGTAGTCTTTGCCGTAATCCTCCGACGGCAATTACATCCCGGCATCCCGAGCCCTCTGCAAAACGCGACCGAGGCGCTTGTGGAATACATAGGGAACCTCACGGAAGAGACACTTGAAGGTCGCGGCATAGCGCTGGCGCCACTCGCCATTACGTTGTTCACCTTTCTGCTGATCGCCAACTGGCTCGGGCTCATCCCGACACTCAAGTCGCCCACAAACGACTGGAACACCACGCTGGGCCTGGCGCTGATGGCCTTTGTCCTCGTGCAGTTCTACAGCATCAAGAAGCGGGGGTTTGGTGGCTTCCTCAAGCATCTGTTGCTTCAACCGCCCTTTTTCCCCCTCACGGTCATCGACGAGCTGGCCAAGCCATTGACCCTCTCCTTTCGACTTTATTTCAATATTTTCGTCGGCGAGCTTCTGCTGACGCTGATCATCTTGCTTGTGCCGACTTGGGTATCCTGGCTGCCCGGTGCCGCCTGGACCCTCTTCAGCCTTTTTGTCGGCGCCGTTCAGGCGTTCATCTTCACGGTTCTCACGATCTCGTACATCGCTGTCGCTACGGACGTTGAATCAGCACACGGATAGAAAGGAGGAATAGGTTGGAACGAGCAATCGTGCTGGGTGCGACCGTTATTGCGTTCGGACTCTTGCTAGGCTTGAGCGCCCTCGGGGCGGGTATTGGTGACGGATTGGTTTCGAGCCGGACGGTTGAGGGCACGGCGCGGCAACCCGAGATGCAGGGTCGGCTCTTTATCCTGATGGTGATCGGCATCGGATTCATCGAGGCACTCCCGATCATCGGACTTGGGCTTGGGCTGTTTCTCGTATTCGCGAATCCATTGCTGGCTCAACTCACAAAGTGATCTACCTCGACGCCGGACTTCTGACGATCAACGGGACACTGATTGCTCAGCTCCTCGTCTTCCTCGCTATGCTCGCAATTCTGTCGCGCGTTGCCTGGGGGCCACTCGTGAAAATGCTCGAAGCGCGGCGTGCCCGAATCCAGGAAGGGATCGAGGCAACCGACCGAGCCAAGCGCGACCGGGAGGCCGCTCAGCAGGAGTACCAGGCAAAGCTCGAGGAAGCGCGGCAGGAAGCACAAAAGATGGTCGATCAGGCGCAACGCATGGGGGAAAGCCTTCGCCAGGAGTTGGAGCAGAAGGCAAAGCAGCAAGCAGATCAGATCATTGCCCAGGCAAAGAAGGAAATTGGGCAGGAGCGGGAACGGGCGATCCAGGGACTGCGCTCAGAGGTTGCCGACCTGGCCGTGCTGGCAGCAGGTCGCATCATCGGAGAGACTCTCGATGCAAAGAAGCACCGCGAACTGATAGATCGCGCCATCAACGAGGCGGAGCTACATGCCTAGCGCCAGCAATATCGGTCGTCGCTACGCGAGCGGGATTTTCCAGCTCGCCGATGAGGAGAAGGCGATCGAAACCTGGCGTGCCGAGGTGGCCAAGCTTGACGACCTCCTGTCGGACGATGTGCTCCGAGCTGCCTTCCAGAATCCGGCGGTCGGGCTTACCCGCCGCATGGACCTTGCGGCCCGGCTGGCGCCAGAGCTCCGGCCGGAAACGCAAAACCTGATGCGCCTTCTCATCGAACACCGCCGCACGGGTGAAATGCCAGCCATACGGCAGGAATTCGAACGACTGGCGGACGAGGCATCGGGGATCGTTACCGCCACAATGACGACCGCGATACCCCTTGAGGAGGCTGAACGGCGGCGATATGAGCAGCAGTTGAGCAAAAAGTTAGACCGTAAGGTCAGGCTGGCAGTTCACACGGACCCAACGGTAATTGGCGGCGCGGCGATTCGAATTGGTGACCACCTGGTCGACGCGAGCGTCAAGACACGACTCGACCGACTACGCGAAGACCTGCTCAGATAAGGGACGAGGAGAACAATTGGGAATCAAGTCAGAAGAAATCAGCAGCCTGATCAAGAAGCGCATCAAGGACTTCGATGTCCCGATCCTATCCGCCGACGTCGGCATTGTCACCGAGGTGGGAGACGGTATCGCCCAGATCTACGGGCTGAAGAACGCGCAAGCCCTGGAGTTGCTCGAGTTCAAAGGTGGCACCAGGGGCGTGGCCTTCAACCTGGAGGAGGACTCGGTAGGGGCGATCATCCTGGGCCCCTTCGAGGAGATCAAGGAAGGCGACGAGGTGCGAACCACCGGCAAGATCATGCAAGTTCCGGTGGGCGACGCACTCGTGGGTAGGGTTGTCAACCCCCTCGGAGAGCCGATCGATGGCAAAGGCCCGATCGACACCACCCAGTTCGCGCCGATCGAGAAGGTGGCGCCCGGCGTTATCACCCGCCATCCGGTCGACACGCCGCTGCAGACCGGCATCAAGGCAATCGACGCCATGATCCCGATCGGACGTGGCCAGCGCGAGCTGATCATCGGCGACCGCCAGACAGGCAAGACCGCGATCGCACTGGACACCATCATCAATCAGAAGGGCCAGGGCGTCATCTGCATTTATGTCGCCATCGGCCAGCGCGCCGCGACCGTCGCCCAGGTCGCTGCCACTCTCGAGCAGCACGGGGCGCTCGAGTACACGATCATCGTGGCGGCAACCGCGAGCGACCCGGCGCCCCTCTGGTACATCGCGCCCTACGCCGGCTGCTCCATGGGTGAGTACTTCATGGGCCAGGGCAAGGACGCCCTGCTCGTCTACGACGACCTTTCAAAGCATGCCTGGGCCTACCGGCAGATTTCGCTCCTGCTACGCCGGCCGCCCGGCCGCGAGGCCTACCCCGGGGACGTCTTTTATCTCCACTCGCGGCTGCTCGAGCGCGCCGCCCGGATGAGCAAGGAAAACGGTGGAGGCTCGCTGACAGCACTACCGATCATTGAAACCCTGGCCGGCGATATCTCCGCGTACATTCCGACCAACGTCATCTCGATCACAGACGGCCAGATCTACCTCCTGACCGACCTCTTCTATGCCGGCATTCGGCCGGCAATCTCGACCGGGCTCTCGGTCTCGCGCGTGGGTGGCGCAGCCCAGATCAAGGCGATCCGCCAGGTGGCCGGCCGCCTGCGCCTCGACCTGACGCAGTACCGGGAACTGGCAGCCTTCGCCCAGTTCGCATCGGACCTGGACAAGCGCACCCGCGATCAGATCGAGCGAGGCAAGCGGATGACCGAGCTGCTCAAACAGGGACAGTACGAGCCGATGCCGATCGCACAGCAGGTCATCGTGCTCTTCGCCGGCGCCAACGGCTACGTCGACGACGTGCCGGTCGAGAAGGTGCAGGCGTTCGAAAAGGAGCTGGTCCGATTCTTGAGCAGCTCTCACCCTGAGGTTGAGCAGGCGATCACCAAAGAGAAGACGATATCGGACGATACTGAGAAGGGGCTACGGGCCGCGATCGAGGAGTTCAAGAAATCCAGCCCCCTGGTGCAGAAGGAAAAGCCGGCCGAGGATAAGGCTGGGCAACCGCCAGCGAAGGGCGGTGCTCTGCAGGGCGCGCGAGCCGCCACCGAACGGGAAACAGCCAAAGGCAAATAGTGGCAACGCTCGCGGAGATTCGCCGCCGGATCGCAAGCATGAAGAACACGCAGCAGATCACGCGTGCCATGCAGGCGGTGGCGGCCTCCAAGCTTCGGCGAGCGCAATCGCGATCTGAGGCTGCGCGGCCGTACGCGGACAAGATGGCCGAGGTCCTCACCGAGGTCGCCAGTCGGGTTTCGACCTTCAAACACCCGTTCCTGGTACCGCGCGAGGTCAACAAACGGCTGCTCATCCTGGTCACCGCCGACCGTGGCCTCGCTGGTGGCCTGAACGTCAACGCTTTCCGGGTGGGGCTCAACTACCTGCGCCAGGGCGAGGGTAACTCGATCGATGCGATCGGCCGCAAGGGGCGCGATTTCTTCCGCCGCCTGCGGGTCCCTATCCTTGCCGAGGTGACGGGACTCGGTGACCGGCCCGAATTGAAGGACGTGCTGCCCGCGATCACGGCGGCCATCGACGAGTACATGGCAGGTAAAGTCGACGAGGTCGCGCTCGTCTACACCCGCTTCATCTCGACGGCCCGGCTGGAGCCCACCGTGAAGGTGCTCATCCCGGTCAAGGTGCCGGAACGCAAGGAAGGACAGCATGTCGACTACGTCTATGAGCCTGAGGCAGAAGTCGTGCTCTCCCGGCTCCTGCCCCGTTATGTCGAGGCCCAGGTGTACGCCGCGGTGCTCGAGAACCAGGCGAGCTTCTACAGCGCACAGATGGTTGCGATGCGAAATGCCACTGACAATGCCGGCGAGCTTATTGATGACCTCACGCTGCTGCGCAACAAGGTGCGGCAGGCAACGATCACGAAGGAATTGATGGAGATCGTCGGCGGCGCCGAAGCGCTGGCCGCCGGATAACAGGAGGACTTGGATGGCGATTGCCGAGAAAGCGAAGTCGACGGACGACAAGAAGAAGTCAGGCCGGGTCGGGCGCGTGACCCAGATCATCGGGCCGGTGGTCGACGTGGCGTTCGAGTCTAACGAGCTACCCGAGATCAATCACGCCCTCGAGATCGACCGCGAGGGCGCTCGCCTCGTACTCGAGGTGCAGCAGCACCGCGGCAACAACGTGGTCCGGACGATCGCCATGGCGACCACGGACGGCCTTGTTCGTGGCACCGAGGTCCGGGATACCGGCGCCCCGATCACGGTCCCGGTAGGGAAGGGGACGCTGGGCCGGATGATGAACGTCATCGGGGAGCCGATCGATGGCAAGGGTCCCATCAAGAGTGAGGGGCGGCTGCCGATCCATCGCCGGCCGCCGCCAGTTGACGAGCAGGAAACCGGGACCACCATCCTCGAGACCGGAATCAAGGTCATCGACCTGGTCTGCACCTTCGCCAAGGGCAGCAAGATCGGCCTATTCGGCGGAGCCGGGGTGGGCAAGACGGTCATCGTCATGGAGCTGATCCGCAACATCGCCACCGAGCATGGTGGCTTTTCCGTGTTTGCCGGCGTCGGCGAGCGGACTCGGGAAGGCAACAGCCTCTGGCTCGAAATGAACGAGTCGGGCGTCATCGACAAGACGTCGCTTGTATTCGGCCAGATGAACGAGCCGCCCGGCGCCCGGGCGCGGGTTGGTCTGACCGGGCTGGCGATCTCGGAATACTTCCGCGACGAGTACGGCCAGGACGTACTGCTCTTCATCGACAACGTATTTCGCTACACCCTGGCGGGCAGCGAAGTCTCCGCCCTGCTGGGCCGGATGCCGTCCGCCGTCGGTTACCAACCCACGCTCGCGACCGAGATGGGCGACCTCCAGGAGCGAATCACATCGACCAAGAAGGGGTCTATCACCTCGGTCCAGGCGGTCTTCGTGCCCGCGGATGACTACACGGATCCGGCGGTCGCGACTACATTCGCCCACCTCGGTGCGACCGTCAGCCTTTCCCGCGCCATCGTTGAGCGCGGCATCTATCCCGCCGTCGACCCACTCGACTCCTTCTCCAGGATCCTCTCGCCCGACGTGGTTGGGGAGGAGCACTACCGCGTCGCCCGTGGCGTGCAGCAACTGTTGCAGCGCAACAAGGAGCTGCAGGACATCATCGCCATCCTCGGAATGGACGAGCTCTCCGAGGACGACAAGCTGGTCGTGGCACGGGCCCGAAAGGTCGAGCGTTTCCTCTCCCAGCCCTTTTTCGTGGCCGAAGTCTTCACCAACCGCCCGGGGAAGTACGTGCCTTTGAAGGAAACGATCCGTGGCTTCGCCGAGATCCTCGACGGCAAGCACGACGACTTGCCGGAGCAGGCCTTTTACATGGTGGGAACGATCGACGAGGCGGTCGAGGCGGCGAAGGGAAGCGGTGAAAAGGAGCCTGAGGCCAAGGCGGAAGCGAAGACCGACGCCCCGGCACACGGGAAGCCGGAGGAGAAGGCACAGTCGAAGCCGGCGGCGGGCGGCAAGGGAGATGAGAAGAGGCCGCAGGATCAGAAGGCCGAACGGCCGAAGGCATAGCGGGTGGCCAAGCTGCACGTTGGCATCCTGACTGTCGAGGGGGTCCGCTTCGACGGTGAGGCCGACTTCGTCGTCGCCCCCGGATCGGAAGGAGAGCTCGGGATCCTTCCGAGGCATATTCCGCTGCTGACGCCCCTTTCGGCGGGTGCGGTCAGGGTGCGCAATGACAACGAAGAGCAGCTGTTCTTCGTGTCGGGCGGCTTCCTAGAGGTGAGGCCGGACCAGGTCACGGTGCTCGCGGACGCGGCCGAAAGAGCTGAGGATATCGATGAGGCGCGCGCCGAGGACGCCCGCCGGCGGGCGCAGAGCTCGATCGAACAGAAGGCCTCCGACGCGGACCTCGCCGCCGCCACCGGGGCCCTGGCGCGGGCTGAGGCACGGCTGCGACTGGCGGAGCTGCGAAGGAGGCGGCGCCAGTAACGGCCGCGTCGAGGCAGGCATGCTAAGTTAACGGGCTAGTGGCCCAGCTCCAGATCGAGGGGGGATCTCGATTGGTCGGGCAAGTCGCTGTCAGCGGCTCCAAGAACGCTGTCCTTCCGATCCTTGCAGCCTGCCTTCTGACTGACGAAGACTGCAAGCTGAAGAACGTCCCTCGAATCGAGGACGTCAAGATCATGAACCAGTTGCTCGAACGGATCGGGGCGACCGTGGAATGGTCGGACACCCAGCAGCTCCACGTCAACGCCTCGGGGCTCGCTCGGGGCGATGTCCTGGCCTCGCTCGCGAGCAAGATGCGCGCCTCTTTCTTGCTGATGGGCCCGCTGTTGGCAAGGCGCGGCGAGGCGCGGGTCGCCAAGCCCGGTGGCGACGACATCGGCATGCGCCGGGTCGAACAGCATCTCCTCGGCCTACGGCTCATGGGTGCGCGGGTGGAGCTGGAGGGAAATGAATTCGTAGCCCGTGCCGACCGGCTCAAGGGGGCCACCATCCATCTCGACATGCCGACCGTCACCGGAACCGAGAACCTGATGATGGCGGCCGTCACGGCGGACGGGATCACGACGATCAACAACGCCGCCCGCGAGCCGCACGTTTGCGACCTGGCGCTCTTCCTGGAGAAGATGGGCGCCAGGATCCGCGGCATCGGTACCGACGTGATTCAGATCGACGGCGTCTCCGAGTTGAGTGGCGCGACCCATCGGGTGATACCCGACAACATCGAGGCCGGCACCTACGCCTTTGCCATCGCCGCCACCGGAGGCGACGCGGAGGTCACCAACCTGGAGACATCCGACCTGGGGATGGTGATTCGGAAGCTTCGAGATGCCGGTGTGACCGTTAAAGAGCAGGGACGGGCACTCCGCGTGACGGGTAACGGTAGCCTTCATCCGGTGGACGTGACCACCTGGCCACATCCCGGTTTTCCGACCGACCTGCAGGCGCCGTTCGTCAGTCTTATGACGCAGGCAGAAGGACGGTGCGTGGTTTCGGAGGCCGTTTTCGAGAACCGGTTCCAGCACGTGCCGGAACTCCGCAAACTGGGGGCCGACATCTACGTGGAGGGGCGCAGTGCGATCGTCTCCGGGCGGAGCCGGCTCCGCGGCGGATCGGTCAGGGTTCCTGACATCCGTTCTGGCGCGGCCCTGGTGGTCGCCGCGCTCTGTGCCGAGGGGACGACCACGCTCGAGAACGTCTTTCACCTGGATCGCGGATACGAAAACCTGGTCCAGAAGCTCGAGGGACTCGGCGCGAGGTTGACACGAACGGAGAATCATGCGGGCGAGGTCCGCCCGGATCTTTCCAAGGTTGTCGGGGATTGACCGGTTGGCGCTGTCGAAAAAGATCGGAATCGATCTCGGAACTTCGCGGATGATGGTGTACGTAAAAGGCGAGGGTGTGGTAGTAGACGAGCCCGCGCTGATGGCGACCGATGAGCGCGGTGATAGGGTGCTTGCCGTCGGCAACGCGGCCGCCGAATTGCTTCTACGCGGCGGCAAGGCGCGAGCCGTGCGATCGGTCGGGGAAGGCGACGTGGTCGACTACGAAGTGGCCGGAACGATGCTGCAGTACC
>DASWQQ010000037.1:0-2817 GCA_036403615.1 Candidatus Dormiibacterota bacterium
CAAGGCGCTTGGCCTGCTCGACGATGGCCTTCCCCACCCGGGGGTGGCGATGTCCCAGGTTCATGACGCTGATACCGGTTGCGAAGTCAAGGTATGTATTGCCGTCGACGTCTGTCAGCGTAACTCCGTCGGCTGATTCGGCAAACACCGGGATGCTCGAACCCATTCCTTTGGGGACATAGCGGTCGCGTTCGGCCTGGAGCTCGCGCGACCGGGGTCCGGGCCAGTCTGTCATGACCGCATGATAGGCAGTTTTGGCTACCTGGCTTCGCTCACCGGTACAGCCGGCCCTTGACGAACGCCCCGAGCCATCCCATGCTTAGGGTCGCCCGCCCGAAGGGATACGTGCGTCTGCGGGCCCGGATGAACTCTCAGGAGGAAGCACTGATGTCGACTCGTACCCCTAGCATCGAGCGCCCGGCCGCCGGCGTGGCGATCCCGCCGACGCAGTTGAAGCGCGGCGCTCTGAAGCTCCTCGACACCGTCGTCATCGCCGTTTCCAGCACCGCGCCCGCGTATAGCGTGGCGACCGCACTCGGAAGCCTGGCGCTGGCGGTTGCGCTGGGTGCGCCCGCGGCAATCTGGGTCGGCTTCATCCCCGTATTGGGGATCGCTGTGGCCTATTACTACCTAAACCGCGTCGATCCCAACTGCGGCGCTTCCTACAGCTGGGTCGGAAAATTCTTGAACCCCGGCCTTGGCTTCTTCAGTGGCTGGGTGGCCATCGTGGCCAGTCTCCTGTTCCTTTCGTTCGCCTCTCCGCAGGCAGGCCAGGCAACCCTCCAGCTGATCAACGCCACAGGCCTGACAGGCATCGGGCCGCTCAACATCGACGCCAACTCGGCTGCCAGCGCGGGAGCTGCCATGGTCGTCGGCCTGCTCTGGCTGGCATTCGTGACTTACATGGTCATGGTCGGGATCCGGGTCGCAGCCCGTTTTCAATACATCCTGCTCGGCCTGGAGTACTTCATCGTGCTCGGCTTCGCGATCGCCGGCTACTTCCACGGGGGCGGCTCGACCTTCTCCTTGAGCTGGCTCGATCCCCGCACCTTTGGTTCCGTAGGCGCGCTTGCGGCGGGAGTTGTGGTATCGGTCTTCTTCTACTGGGGCTGGGACACGGCGGCCAACATCAACGAGGAGACGACCAACAGCCGGGAGAATCCCGGACGCGCCGGGATCCTGGGCATGTTCGCCCTGCTTTTCATCTTCCTGGTAGCCGCCATCTCGATCCAGATGGTGCTTACGCCGCAAGAGATCCAGGACAACAGCGCGACGACCCTGACAGCCTTCGCCAGCAAGCTGGTGGGACAGCCGCTTGCCGCGCTCGCGATTCTCGCCTTCCTCTCCTCCACGGTAGCCACGGTCCAGACCACGCTGCTACCCAGCGCCCGAACGGCCTACTCGATGGGTCGCGATGGGGTGCTCGGCCCGATCTGGGCACGCGTGCATCCCAGGTGGCAGACCCCGGCTATCGGGACGCTGATCCTGGCTCTGATCGCTGGAGCTGTCGCCGTTCTGTCGATGGCGATCGGTGGGCTCAACGCCGTCGTCAACGCCGGCGTCACCTCGCTCGGCATACTGGTGGCCGTCTACTACGGTCTGGCCGCGATCGCCTGCACCGTGTACTACCGGCGGGCCCTGCCCCACAACATCAAGGGGCTGATCTTCGCCGGCATCTTTCCTCTTCTGTCGGCCGCGTTTCTCTTCGTGCTTGCCGGTTACCTGATCGTGACTGACTGGACTTCCAGCGATTCCTTCGCAATCGATGCCAGCAACGGAAAGTTCCTCGTCATCGTGCCCATCGCAGTGATGCTCCTTGGCGTTGTGGCCCTGGTCTACTCGCGAGTCCGGCGTCACTCACCTTTCTACCGGATGGCACGTGAGTCGGCGCCACCGGACGCCTTCACGCGGCCCGTCGTCGAGTCCTAGCATGTTGCAGGGGATCGTTAGCTGAAGGAGTGAGGCAGGTATGGCAACCACGGCACTGAAGCGGCGCGAAATGTTCATCGGCGGAAAGTGGGTTTCGGGCTCCGGCGGCGAGTCGCAGCAGGTGATCAACCCGGCTACCGGCGACGTCATTGCCGAGGTGCCCAAGGGTACGGAGGAAGACGTCGACCAGGCCGTCCAGGCCGCGCGGACCGCGTTCACGGACTGGTTCGAAACAACCCCGCGCGAGCGATCCGAGATGCTGCTCAAACTGGCCGATGCCATCCTGGCCGACGCCGACAAGCTGGCAGACATCGAATCCGCCAATGTGGGCAAGCCCCGGGCGCTCTTCCTCTCCGAGGAGCTCTGGGTGTGCGCCGACAACCTTCGTTACTTTGCCGGGGCGGCGCGAATCCTCGAGGGCCGCGCCAGCGGCGAGTACATGCGTGGCTACACCAGCATGATTCGGCGGGAACCGATCGGCGTCGTCGGCTCGATCGCGCCCTGGAACTATCCGCTGATGATGGCGATCTGGAAAATCGGGCCGGCCCTCGCCGCCGGCAACACGGTCATCCTGAAGCCGTCGGAGTGGACGCCCTTGACGGCTCTACGGCTGGCCGAGCTGGCCGCTGATATTTTTCCGCCTGGCGTCTTGAATGTGATCACTGGTGATGGCGAGCCGGTAGGGGCCGGGATCGTCCGGCATCCGGGCGTCAACATGGTCTCTTTGACCGGTGACGTCGCGACGGGCAAGGAGGTCGCCCGCGCAGCCTCGCAGACTCTTAAGCGGGTTCACCTCGAGCTCGGTGGTAAGGCACCGATGCTCGTCTTCGATGACGCCGACCTCGACGCCGTCAACGAGTGGGTGAAGATCGGCGGCTTCTTCAACGC
>DASWQQ010000038.1:0-4502 GCA_036403615.1 Candidatus Dormiibacterota bacterium
ACGGGGGCCCGCGAGTCGCTTGACCCGGCGGTGTTGCCGCTGATCCGAAGGCTGCGAAGCCAGACCTCGCTGCCGATAGTGGTTGGCTTTGGTATCTCACGCAAAGAGCACCTCGACGCGCTGGAGGGCGAGGCGGACGGCGCCATCATCGCCAGCGCGCTGCTGGATGAGATTTCGAAGTCACCGGAAGCTGCTGCTGAGGCGGTGACACGGTTTCTCGGTCCGCTTCGCCGAAGGGCCCGTCGGTAGCCAGATTCTCCCCGTCTCCAGCGTCACAAGCAGGGGATGGGTACCACCGAGCCGGAGTCGCCTGGCGAGATCGATGCCGAGGAGCGCCGCCTGATCGATCGTAGTGCGGCCGGCGACCAGGAGGCGTTTCGCCAGCTGGTCCTCCGCCACTACCGGCTTGTGCTCAATGTGGCCTTTCGCGCCGTGGGTGAGGTGTCCGCCGCCGAGGACATCGCCCAGGAGGTCTTCGTCAAGGTCCACCGCGCGCTGCCGGGCTACCGGCACGACAAGCCCTTCACTCACTGGTTACATCGGGTGGCCGCCAACGCGGTGACCGACGCGGTGAGAAAGAAGAAGCCGGTTCTTTCCCTCGATGCCCTGGACACGCTGCCCCTGGCAGGCGGCGCAGATCCCCAGGACGTGGCCGCCAGGCACGACTTGCAGCGCGCCGTCCGCGACGCGATCGCCGCATTGCCGCCACACTACCGTGACACGGTCGCCCTCCAGGTATTCGCCGAACTAAGCTACGACGAAATCGCTCACGCACTCGACATCCCCCTCGGTACCGTCATGTCCCGCCTGAACGCCGCCAAGCGAATTCTCCGAGAGCAACTCCGCGCCGTACTGGACAACGGGGACGAGGCGAATACGGCATGAATCGGCGCCGTTTGTTTCTCCAGAGGACGCCCTGAAAATGTTGAGTCATGCTACGGCCCAGGACTGGTTGATCCCGTACGCCGACGGGATGCTCTCTAACGAAGAGCGCCAGAGGATTGATGGCCACGTGGCCTCATGCCCGGGCTGCCGCGAGGAATTGAAAAGTGTCCGTCTGCTGAACCTGTTGCTGGTCAGCCTCCCACCGGCACCCCCGGTGGCGTTTGCTCCGTTCTGGCTCAGGCTCCAGGCGGCCTTGCCCGCAGCCCGGGTCCCGAAAGAGAAGGCGCGCTTCAGGCTCTACCGTCGTGCCGGTCTCGCCTTCGCGGCAGCTGCCTTCGCCACTCTCACCGCGGTCAGCTGCGCCTTCGCGGCCGAGTCGTCACTGCCTGACAGCCCGCTCTACCCACTGAAGCACGCCGAAGAAGCGGCCCGCCTTGCACTTACGCCGGCCCCGCAGCGCGGGCGGGTCCAGCTTTCGATCGCCTCCGAGCGACTGCGTGAGGCGCAGGTGATGGCCTCCTCGGGCAAGCCGGCGCTGGCCGTGAAGAGCGTTCGAGCCTTTCGCTTGATGCTGCCCTCGATCGTTGCGGGCCTGAAGCAGGAGAGCGATGCCCGGGTGGCTAAAGACGAGGTCCACGCTTTGGACGTAGAGCTGACCGGGGTCCAGGAGGCCAATGCGACCCGCGGTGATGATGACGCCGAATTGAAGCAGCTCGTACTGTCGTCCAAAGACGAGCTCGACTCCAGCCGAGAGGTAGGTCAACCGCTGATCGTGCCGACTGTTCCCACCGCATCCCCCAGTGCGACGCCCAGCGTCACACCGCGCAGCACGCCCAGGCCGACCCCGCGGCCAACAAAGCGACCCGATCCGAAGCCGAGCGACGATTAGACTCAGTCCTTATGGGTGGCCGTGAGGACGTGCTCGTCGTGCCCCGCTCCGCGCTTTTCGGTGGCGAGGAGTGGACCGGTTTCCGCGACCGGGACCTGGAGGGGCTACTGGCAAGCGTGCGCCGCCATTTCCACTTCCGGCCCCGCAAGGACGTGGAAGAGGATCCATCCGAGCCCCAGATCATTCCGTACGTGGTTTTCCGGCACAAGGACCGCTATTTCCTGACGCACCGCCTGCGCCGCTCCAGCGAGCGTCGCCTTCGTCATCTCTACTCTCTGGGGGTTGGCGGCCACATCAATCCCGAGGATGTTGCCGGCGCCGCCGACCCGATTGATGCCGGTTTGAGGCGCGAGTGGGAAGAGGAGGTCGTCTATGACGGTGGCTTCCAGTATCAGTTGATCGGTGCCATCAACGACCAGACGACACCCGTCGGTCGGGTGCATGTCGGCCTGATCTTTCTCGTCGACGGGGATCGTGAGGAGATCTCGATCCGCGAGGTAGACAAGCTTGCAGGCACCCTGCTGCCGCTGGACGCCATGCGCTCCTATTACCTGGACATGGAGTCCTGGTCGCAGATGATCTTTGACTACCTGACGCGGGTTCCGGTCGCCTAAGCGGTTAGGTCCTTGGCCAGCTCTTCGAAATTGCTGACGTAGCGCAGCACGTCGTCCTCGGAGTGCTGGACCGAAAGAGTCCAGTTCTCCTCGGCGCCCGGGGCCATCAGTACGCCGCGGTTGCACTGGTAAAGCCAGGAAAGGTAGGCGTACTTCTTGTCGATCGTCAGGTAGTCGCGGTAGTTTCGCACCGGCTCCTTGCGGTAGGTGACGCAGCCACGTGCCGCCAGCGTGATCGGATGGAAGGGCAGCTGGTAGTCGCTCATCACCTTGCGCAGTCCGCCATCCAGCGCCTCGGCGAGTGCGTCGAAGTGTGAGTAAGCGGAGGGAGTTAGAACCGACAGCAGGGTTGCCTTCGAGGCGGCGATGGTCAGGGGGTTGCCATTGAAGGTGCCGATCTGGACCACCTTGTGCTGGTCGATGGTTGACATGATGTCGGCACGGCCGCCGACCGCACCGCAAGGCAGCCCTCCGCCGATCGCCTTGGCGAGCGCTACCAGGTCGGGGGTTACACCGAAACGCTCGGTTGCGCCACCCGCGGCAATCGTGACCCCGGTTTTGACCTCATCGAAGATGAGCAAAGCGCCGTGCTTGTGGGCGAGCTCGAGTACTCCCGCCAGGTAGCCATCCTCCGGGAGGACGATGCCGATGTTCATCATCACGGGCTCGACGATGATGGCGGCGACCTCGTCACGATGCTTATCCAGGGTGCGCTCCAGAACCGCCAGGTCGTTGAAAGGGACCACGGTCGTCAGGTCGACGAAGGCCTGCGGCGTACCACCGCTGTATTGAACTGAAAGGGGAGCGTCTGCCGGGCCCATGAGATCGGGCGGGGGTTCGACGGACACCAGCAGGGCGTCGTGGTGGCCGTGGTAGCTGGCCTCGATTTTGATCAGACGATCCCGGCCGGTAAAGCCGCGGGCCAGCCGAACGGCGTCGAGCGTCGACTCCGTGCCGCTGTTCGTGAAGCGCCACTGCGGCTGCTTGAACCGCCGGGATAGTTCCTGGGCGACGATGGCGTCATCGGCTACCGGCTGGGCGAAATGGGTCCCCAAGGCGGCTCGCTCCGTGATCGCCTTGACGATCAGCGGGTGAGCGTGGCCAACCGCCATGACGCCGAAGCCATTGTGAAAGTCAACGTATTCATTGCCGTCGACATCCCAGACCTTGCTGCCCTTCCCGTGGTCGATAAAGACAGGCTGGGGCGCGGCGTCCTGGAAGGATGAGGGAACACCTCGCGGGATGAACTCTTTCGCCTGCTTCCAGAGCCGGTCGGACTGCTGACGCTTCGACCGGAACCGCTCTTCCTCACGCGCGATCAACTCGATGACCTTCTCGGTCCGAACCTGTCCCACCGTGGTGCTCACGAATTCCCTCCTCGAGTGCGTTTGGCCGCCAGGGCCGCGATCGCCTCTAGTATGCAGCGATTCGCGTTCTGAGCGGTGACCTCGGCATGATCGTAGGGCGGTGATACCTCGACCAGGTCCATTGCGACCACGTTGGTACGCAAAACGATCTTACGAATCGCCCGGAGAAGGTCAGCCGGCTGCATCCCCCCGGGTTCAGGCGTGCCCGTTCCGGGGGCGAAACCAGGATCCAGGACATCGATATCAACGGACAGGTAAATAAACTCTGGCCCATCGAGCGCCTGGCCGATGGCCTCGTCGATGACGGTTTCCACGCCTCGATCGAGTAGTTCACCCATCAGGTGCCAACGCATGCCGTGATCCCGCATCCAGTCGAACGTCTCTTTTGGCGGCCAGTAACCGCGCAGACCCAGCTGGACGAAGTTGTGGCCGGGGATGGCCCCGGAGTCGATCAGCCGCCGCATCGGCGTGGCGTGGGAGGCAAGATTGCCCCAGCTATCGGGCCCGGTATCGGCGTGGGCGTCGAAATGAATCAGACCGACCTTGCCGCGTCCATAGGCATCGGCGACGGCCGTTGCCGAGGGGTACGTGATGGAGTGGTCGCCCCCGATCACCATCGGCACGATACGGCGGCTGGCGACTTCGCTAACGTGGGCTCGGATCGCCTCGTGGGCCTGGTCGGCCAGGCCGGGGTAGCAGACGGCGTCGCCGTAATCGACAACCTTGAGGACCTCGAAAGGCGCCACC
>DASWQQ010000039.1:0-4665 GCA_036403615.1 Candidatus Dormiibacterota bacterium
TCCTCGTACACGGCGCTACTTGACTAGACTGGACGTCCCGTCTAGTATCGTTTCAGTGGCCGCCCCCCGGACCGTCAGGGAGAGGATCTTGAAGGAAGCATCGAAGGTCCTGGCCGACAACGCGCAGGCGTCGGTGGAGCAGATTGCGGAGGCCTCGCACATCTCCCGCACGACCTTCTACCGGAGCTTTGAGTCCAGGCGGGAACTACTGAAGGCCCTCAGCCTGGAGCCGGAGCCGGACACTGCCGATCGCGTTCTGGAGGCCGCGCTGCGAATGCTTCGTACGCAATCGTTGGGGACGCTCTCGATGGATGAGCTGGCTGGCACGGCCGGCGTCTCGCGCGCCAACCTTTATCGCCTCTTTCCGGGAAAGGCCGCGCTGTTCAAGGCAATCCTGCTCGCCTACTCACCCTTTGAGCCGGTGATGGCGATCTTCGAGCGCATTGGTGACCGGCCTCCCGACGAGCTGATCCCGGAGCTGGTCCGGACCGCCTACCGGACGATGTCGGGGCGCACAGGTGTCGTGCGCACGCTCCTCTTCGAAGCCACCTCGATGACACCCGAAACGCAGCAGGCCTTCAGTGAGACCGGCTTACGGGCTTTCGGGACGCTGGCGATGTATCTCTCGAGCCAGATGGAGGCTGGAAGGCTGCGGCGAATATCACCGCTGATCGCCCTGCAGGCATTGATCGGCGGGGTCATGTTCCACCTCCTCAGCGAGCCGATCTTCGCAGCAATGACGGACGTCAACGGCGACCAGGCGGTCACTCAGCTCGCGGAGAACTGGCTCCGCGGCATGCGGCCCGACCAGTGAAGGAGAAGGTAGTGGCAGAGATGGCGATCGACGTGCAAAGCGTGACCAAGCGATTCGGCGATCTGACCGCGCTCGACTCCGTGACGCTCCGCGTGCCGCGAGGCGAGGTTTACGGGCTGCTGGGACCCAACGGATCCGGGAAGACCACATTGATCCGCGCCCTCGTCGGCCTCGTGGAGCCTGACGCTGGTTCAGTGACCGTGCTGGGCCGGCGGCTCCCGAACCTGGGTGTCCTCGGTCGCGTCGGATACATGACCCAGCAGGCGGCGCTCTATCCGGATCTCTCGGTTGAGGAAAACGTCAGATTCTTCGCCGCCATCAACGGTGGCGAGAGCCGGGTACGCGAGGCGCTCGACTTCGTAGACCTCTGGCCACGTCGGGCTTCCGTGGTGAGCACGCTCAGCGGGGGCATGCGCACTCGCTGCTCGCTCGCCTGCGCGCTCGTTCACGGCCCCGACCTTTTGCTGTTAGACGAGCCCACGGTCGGCGTCGATCCACAGCTGCGCATCCAGCTCTGGGATCGATTCCAGCGAATGGCCGACGAGGGCACCTCGATCCTGGTCTCCAGTCACGTCATGGACGAGGCCGAACGTTGCCGTCGCCTTGGCCTGATCCGCTTCGGGCACCTGCTCGCCGAGGGCAGCGTCGCGGAGCTCAAGGAGATGGCTCACGTCGACCGGCTCGAAGATGCCTTCATCAAGCTTTCCGAGGAGAAGGCGTCATGAGCCGCCGCCGAGTTCTAGCGATCTCCGTCCGCTTGCTTCAGCAGTTTCGGCGCGACCACAGGACGCTCGCGCTGCTCTTCGGAGCGCCGCTTCTCATCCTTTCATTGCTCGGCTACCTGCTGCGCGGCGGTGCCTCTGTTCCAACAATGGGCATCGTCAACCAGGACAGCGGGCAACTGGGCCAGGTGGTTACGACCCAACTGCAACAGTCGAAGTCGGTATCGACCAAATTGATTTCAGCTGGAGATGCGGAGGCAGGCATCAAAGACGGATCGCTCGCCGGCTACGTACTCTTTCCCCCGGACTTCACCAACCGCGCGGCGCAAACACACGCCGTTACGCCAGAAGTCCACCTGGAGGGCAGCCAGCCGCAGGTATCGCAATCCGTGCTCCAGGCGCTCAGTCAATCCTTCGCCGGGCTCGCCAGCCAGGCTTCCGGCGCCGGTGCAGTCCGCTTCGAACCCCGGGTCACATTCCAATACGGTGGGCCGAACCTCGATACGCTCGATTACTTCGGCGCCGCCTTCATCGGCCTGGTCGTGTTCTTCCTCGTCTTCGTGATCACCGCCGTGGCATTCCTGCGCGAGCGCGGCCAGGGTACCCTCGAGCGCCTGATGGCGAGTCCCCTCCGGCGCGCCGAGATCGTGGTCGGCTACATGCTCGGTTTCACCGTCCTCGCGATCGTTCAGGCGATCGAGGTGCTTGCGTTCAGCCTGCTGGTGCTGCACGTCCACAACGTCGGCAACATCGGCTTGATCTTCCTGCTCGAGGTATTGATGGCGATCGCCGCCGTGAACCTCGGGATCTTCCTGAGTATGTTCGCGCGGACCGAGTTCCAGGCAGTCCAGTTCATCCCGCTCGTCATCCTGCCCCAGGTGCTGCTAGCGGGCATCATCTTTCCCATCAGCACCGAGCCGGGCGCGTTACAGATCCTCTCGCACGTGCTGCCGCTGACCTACGCGGTCAACGGCATGCGCGACATCATGATCAAGGGCGCCGACCTGGGCTGGTCGGCCCTACAGCTCGATTTTGCCGTGATCCTCGGGTTCGGCATCCTGGTCATCGTCGCCGCCGCCGCGACCCTCCGTCGGCGCATCGCATGAGGTCAGGCGCAGGCATAAAAGGGATCTGCGCGCGGCCAGCGCTCCGCACCAGAAGGCGCGACCAGGTAGGCGGCTTGATCCCGGTCAGACGAACTCAGGTAGAGCTCGATTGAGCCAAGCTTGTAGCCGGTCGGTCGGGCGTCGACCGGCAGCCGGGCGTGCGTAACAAGCGTTTGCCGATAAGACCGACCCATGACGCCCCGAGGATCACGGATGTAGACCCTTGTCTGGCCGGCGTTGCCTGAAAGGGTCCCGAGGGGCCAGCCAACCATCAGGATGGTGGCCGATTGCCAGTTGCAGTGGCTCGGTCCCCCGGAGGCACCCAGCTCTTCGCTACTCACGGAATGCCCGTCATGCTTCCATTGATACCCGGGATAGGCTGGGGGGCTGTCGAACGCTGCGCTGACGCTCGACGTGTCCCCCAGCCAAATTCGCGGGATGGTGACGGCACCAATTGCAGAGACTGCAACGAGTACGGCTAACACGGGCCACAGCCTGCGCATCCCAAGCATTCAACGGGAATGACCGGGAAAGGTTCCCTGTCCCCTCAGGGACGAAGTTTCCCGGTCACAACGGAGTTGTCGGGGATCCTGATATTCCTACGAGGAC
Source organism: Candidatus Dormiibacterota bacterium (assembly GCA_036403615.1). Lineage (GTDB taxonomy): Bacteria > Chloroflexota > Dormibacteria > CF-121 > CF-121 > JALYYC01. Next base: position 3,252 of record DASWQQ010000039.1, read on the forward strand.
GGTCGATAGTATGACGCTATCAAGCCCCTGATTTCCGGCGCGCACGTCATGATCTTCAGCCGCGATCCGGAGGCCGACCGCGCCTTCTTCCGAGACGTACTCGGACTCGACTCGGTGGATTCGGGCGGCGGCTGGCTGATCTTCGCGCTTCCCCCGGCCGAGCTAGCGATCCACCCGACCGAGGAGAAGGAACATCACGAGCTCTACCTGATTTGTGAGGACATCGAAGCGACCGCCCAGGAGCTTGAGCGACGAGGAGTCCCATTCCAGCGCCCATTCGACGAGGCCCGTTGGGGACGCGTTACCCAGGTCAGCTTGCCTGGCGGCGGACGGATCGGACTCTACCAGCCAAAACATATACTCGCTCACGCGAAGACCGGAGCGAACTCGACAGCAACCAGCTAGCGGGGCTGGCGGCCGAATCGATCGGGCTTGTGCCAGCCGTCGTGGTTTATCGATCTTCGCTAGGTCCCGCCTTGTTCCCCGGCAGGTCAGCGGCGGACCTTCGCGGCAACCTTTGGGTCGAGCAGCTCCAGGTAGGCAGCTCGTACTTCGGGATCGATCTGAACAGGCCCACTCCCCGCCCAATGCCGATCGGTACCGTCGCGCTTTACGCCGGAGATCCAGTACTCCTCACCGGTCTTGATATCGAGGTAGTTGCCGGCCCCCACCGTTGTGACGCCGGAGGTGCAAGCCGCGGTAATAGGCTGTCCGTCCGGTCTTTGAGAAGCGCACCCTGCCAATCCAGGCTGGTCCGTTATCGCTGTGGCCGGTCTTGAGCTCGACGTACATGATCCGCTCGACGTGCGCCATCTGGCTTCAATTTTGGCGCCTTCGTGTGCTCAGGTGACGTCAGACTGGCAACCAATCTCTTGGGCGCGACGGTCCGGTAGCTCTCGTCGATCCATGCCTTAAGCAGGTCGATCGGCGGCTGCCCCGGCTTTTTGACCCAGACCGTCACCCATCCTGTGCGGCTGAGGCCATAGCCACTGGGTTCGACATTTGGGAGCCCGAGGGCTGCTTCGTTCGAGTGGCTCAGCTTCACACCCAGCCGCAATCTGCCATCGATCATTCCCAGGAACGCGAAGATCTTTCCCCGCACCTTGATGACGCGCTCCTGCCAGGGAAAATCTTCGTGGGCCTCGGGATACCGCAGGGCGTAGGCGCGCAGCGTCTTCTCGAGCGTATTCATCGGTCGACACGCTAACGATAGTTCCGCGAGGTCGGAAAGACGTCCTCCTCCGGAAGGGACGGGGCGGCCTCGATGTGGTCGACGAGCACGCTCTGCACGCCGTCCTGCTTCTGCAGGGTGCCATCCATGATCAGGATCGGCTCCAGGTTCGCCACCTGGCGGTAGCGCAGGTAGATCGGTGGACGCAAAATCACGTCGACGTGCCCGAACTCGTCGGCCAGG
>DASWQQ010000040.1:0-20954 GCA_036403615.1 Candidatus Dormiibacterota bacterium
TGGAGCTGGAGCCCGAAGAAGTGCTGGCGGCCATGGAAGCCAGCCCGGCGCAGCGCACCATCCCATTCGAGTCCACCGGTCCCGCTGCCAAGGAGGAGGACGGCCTACAGCTGACGGAGCGGCTGGGCCGGGAGGATGAGAACCTGGACAAGGTCGAGTTGCAGGACCTGCTCGACCAGGCGATGCGCCACCTCAGCCCGCGGGAGCGGCGCATCATGTATCTGAGGTTTGTCGACGAGCTGCCCCAGGCGGAAGTGGCCAAGCGTCTGGGGATCTCGCAGATGCACGTTTCGCGGCTGCAGCGGGCCGCCGTCGAGCATCTCAAACGGGAGCTTCCCGTCGGCTGAACTCGCCAGCCACTAGAATCAAGCAGGCGCGCAGCCAATCATGACCAGCGCCGAGATCCGCCAGCGTTTTCTCAACTTCTTCAAAGAGCGGGACCATAAGGTGTTACCGAGCTCCTCCCTGATCCCGTTCGGCGATCCTACCCTGCTGTTCACCGGTGCCGGGATGGTCCAGTTCAAACCGTACTTTCTGGGCCAGGCGATCCCGCCGCACCCGCGAGCGGCCACCATCCAGAAGGTTTTCCGTACCGGCGACATCGAGGAAGTTGGTCAGACCTTACGACACCTGACCTTTTTCGAGATGCTTGGGAACTTCTCCTTTGGAGACTACTTCAAGGAGAAGGCGATTCCGTACGCTTACGAACTCCTTACCGAGGGACTTGGCATCGAGAAGGCTCGGCTCTGGGCCGGCATCCACAACGATGACGCGGATAGCTTCGCCATCTGGACCCGTACTACCGATTTGCCTCCGGACCGGATCCGCCGATTCGGTGACGAGTACAACTTCTGGGCGGCTGGACCGACCGGTCCCTGCGGTTACGACTCCGAAATCCACTACGACTGGGGACCCGAGTACGGCTGCGGCCGGGACGACTGCGGACCGAACTGCGAGCACTGCGAGCGGTTCCTGGAGGTCTGGAACCTGGTCTTCATGGAATGGGACCGCGATCCATCCGGCAAACGCACGCCCCTGCCGAAGACCGGCATTGACACGGGCATGGGTCTCGAGCGCCTGACCTCGATCATGAATCGCAAGCGAACGGTCTTCGAAACCGACCTCCTTCGGCCGCTGATCGGGCACTGGGAGGAACTGACCGGGCGCCACTATCAGACCGATGACCGAACAGACGTTTCCCTACGTGTCCTGGCCGATCATAGTCGCGGCGCGGTTATGCTGCTGGCGGACGGCGTGAATCCCTCCAACGAAGGGCGTGGTTATGTGCTGCGCCGACTGATCCGCCGCGCCATGGTTCACGCCCGCCGAATCGAGGCGACCCAGGGACTCTCATCGAGCGTTCCAGCCGTTGCCGAGGTCCTCGCTACGTACTATCCCGAACTCGGGTCCAACATCCAACGAATCTCTGACACATTGAAGGCTGAAGAAGATCGGTTTGCGATCGCGCTTCGTCAGGGCATGGAACGCCTGGAGGGACTAATCGAACGGGGTTCCCTTAACGCCGCCGAGGTGTTCTATCTGCACGACACGCTCGGCTTTCCCATCGAGCTGAGCGCCGAACTGGCTAAGGAACGAGGCACCGGCATCGATATGCCCGCTGTTTCAGCACTGATGGAAGAGCAGAGGAGCAAGAGCAGGTCGTCCGCCGGCAGCTTCAGCGGCCCGGTCAGCCGGACGGCGACCCGGTTCGTCGGATACGACCAGCTGGAGAGCGATAGCCGGGCGACGGAGGTATTCCCCGTCGCTGATACCCCCGGCTTGCTGGACGTCTTCCTCGATGTGACGCCCTTTTACGCGGAGAAGGGCGGGCAGATCTTTGACACGGGATGGCTCACCTGGGAGGGCGGCCGGGCGGAGGTCGCAGACGTGCAGTACCAGGGAGAGGCGATCCGCCACCGCGCACGTGTCAGCGGTCGCGGGCTGGATCCCGGGACCGCGGTGCACGCCACGGTCGACCCGGCGCGTCGAGCAGCGATCGCTCGACATCATTCCGCCACGCACCTTCTGCACCGCGCTCTCCGGGACGTGTTGGGCGAGGCAGCAACTCAAGCCGGCTCGGCCGTGAACCCGGACCATGCTACCTTCGATTTCCGCTTTGGTCGGGCACTTACCGGGGAGGAGCTCGATCGCGTGTCCCGTCGGGTAAACGAGAAGATCCGCTCCAACCTGGAGCGCCAGGTGTCCCAGCTGCCGCTCAAGGCCGCCATTGAGAGCGGTGCCGTTGCCCTGTTCGACGAGAAATACGGCGAAACGGTGCGGGTGGTGTCCTTTGGCGACTGGGCCCGCGAGCTGTGTGGCGGGACACATGTCGAGCGCACCGGCGAGCTGGGCCTTGCTCTGGTGGGACCCGACCGCAGTGTGGCAGCGGGCGTCCGGCGGATCGAACTCCACGCCGGCGAATCCTCTGAGGCCATGCTCCGAACCTATGACCGGACCTTGACCCAGCTCGGGGAACTACTTCGCTCAGGTGTGGCTGACCTCCCCGCCCGGGTGGAATCCCTGCAAGCGGAGGTGAAGCGACTCCAGAAGGAGATCGGCCTGTTGCGGCAACGGATTGCAGCCGGGGGTGGGGTCGAAACCACCGAGGTCGAGGTCGAGGGGATCCGTCTTATCCTTCAGCGCGTTGACGCCGGGCCGCAGGAATTACTCGGCTTTGCCGATCACGCTCTCCAGGGCGCCAATGGCAGCACCGTCGCGATCGTGGTTGGCGGGCGGAGCCTGGCGATCAAGGTGGCGGCACCCCTCGCAGACCGGCTTCCGGCAGGCGCCCTGGTGCAGGCCTTCCACGCCGTCGCCGGGGGTAAGGGTGGTGGCCGGGGGCCGGTGGGGCAGGGGGGAGGGCTGGATCCCAGGCGGGTTGAAGAGGCCTTCCAGAGCCTCCAGTCCTTCGTCCGCGAACATCTGAGGCCCTCGTGAAGCTCAAGCTCAAAGAACGAATCAAGCGACTCCGGCGTGGATCGGACTACGAAAACTTCTACACCGCACTCGATATCGGGACGGAGTACATCAAGGCGCTCGTCGTCAAGCGGGAGGGACGCAACGGCGTCGTGCTTGGAGCCTCCCGGCAGCGCCAGGCATTCTCGGACATGCAGTCCGGTGTGCCCTCTGACATCCAGGGGATCATCGAGAGTTGCGATCGCGCAATGTCACAGGCGGAGGACATGTGCGACACGATTCCTGGCCAGGCGGTGATCGGAATCGCCGGTGAACAGGTGAAAGGCTTCAGCACCTCGGTTACCGTACCCCGCGCGGATCCCGACCTGAAGGTCAACGAGGTGGAACTGATGCGGACCCTGGAGATCGTCCAGAAGCGGGCCCTCAGGGAGGCTCGCCACGCTATGAGCATCGAGCTCGGCGTGCCCGACGTGAACGTCAAACTGATCAACTCGGCAGTCACCAATGTGAAGATCGACGGCTTCGCGGTCACCAACCCCTTCGGCTTTCAAGGTAGGCAGATGGTGATCACTGTCTTCAATACTTTTGCCCCACTGACTCAAATCGGAGCGCTGCAGACGATCGCCGCCGAGCTCGACCTGGAGCTGGTCGCCACCGTGGCGGAGCCCTATGCCATGGCACGCTGTGCCGCGACTGATGAGGTCTATGACGCCGGCGGCATCTTTATCGACATCGGGGGCGGCACTACCGACGTGGCGCTTGTTCGCAACGGAGGCATCGAAGGCACGCGAATGTTTCCCATCGGCGGTCGGGTTTTCACCAAAAAGATCGCCTCGAGGTTCGGCATTTCGTTTCCGGATGCCGAGGCGATCAAACTCCGTCATTCGAAGGGGGAGCTCCCCGCAGCTCATGCCGAGAAGGTACATAGCGTTCTTAGCCGTGACGCCGAGGTGCTGGTCGAAGGTGTCGCCATAACGCTTCAGGAGATGGCTCGCGGGGACCGCCTTCCGACCTCCCTGTACCTGGCGGGCGGAGGCAGCGCATTGCCGGAAGTGCGTCAGCAGCTTGAGGCTTTTCGCTGGGTCGAGAAGCTTCCCTTCGCCCGCTCACCGTCAGTGCACGTGCTTCGGCCAGTCGACATCCGTGGCATCTACGACTCGACCGGGCTCCTGCTCGATCAACAGGACATCACGCCGATGGGACTTGCGTTTCACGCGATCCAGCAGCAATCCGAGGAGCAGGCGCCCCTATTCGGCCTGATGCGGAAGGTGCTGAAGGCGATGAAGGTCTGAGGCTGGGCAAAGGTGACACCGTAACGTCTGGACAATCCGTGACGTTTCCGGTATGAAAGGCAGCGACCGCCAAATATGAAGACTCTCGCAAAACTCCTCTACGTCGAAGCTGACGAGGAGATCACGGACCTGGTCGATCGGCTTCGTGACCTCAGTCTCGAGGACGCCGTGACCTTCGTCGTCCCGGAACGGTCACGTGCACTCCAGAGCCCGATGAGCTTCCGACTGCTGAAGCGCTACGCCGACAGCTACGGCAAACACGTCAACGTGATCAGCAGCGATCCTCGCCTCCAGGCACTCTCGCTCGAGACCGGTTTTGCGGCCTACCCAAGCTTGCAAGCTTATGACGGCGGGGCCGAGGTTCACCGGCCGGGAGAGGCCGAGGCTGTCTCCTCCGAAGCCGACGTGCCGTCGTTTATCCCACCGCCGCCCGGAAGGAAGGCTTCGGTTATCTCAGGGCCCCCCCGGCGCCAGGCAGTAGCCCCTGACGCGCTCACAAGGGAACATCCCGCAATCCGCGACTACCGTCCTTACCTGATCGGGGCTGCGCTGTTCGCGGTAATTGGACTCCTGACGCTTATGCTCTATGTTCCGACGGCGGCCGTGGCGCTTTCCGTACAGGGCACGCCGCTGAAGGCAGACGTCCAATTGCTGGGATCGCCGACGGCTCCGGCGGGTTCAACCGATGCGGTCCAAACTCAGGCTCTTCATGCGAGCGACTCGCAAACGGTGCAGGGAACGGCAACCGGGCAAAAACAGGTTGCTGCCGCGCCGGCAAGCGGAAACGTGACATTCACTGACAGCTGCATTTTCCTGTGCGACACGGGGTCGAAAACAATCGCATCTGGTACGACCGTAAGCACTTCGGGAGGCAAGCATTACAAGACTCAAAAAACAGTGAGTCTCCCGTCGCCACGAGGAAAAGTGTCTGTGGCTATTGTGGCCGCCCAGCCCGGCCCGGACGGAAATACCGACCCCCATACCATCTCCGTAATTGACAACAACCGTGATTTCAACGTCAGCGTTGACAATTCAGATCCCGTTGGCGGCGGGGCCGATCCACGGACCGCGACCGTGGTCCAGCAGTCAGATATCGACAGCATCGTTGCCGCCTTTGCCAGGGATGCGGTGCCCAAAGTCCAGGAACAGCTGAGCGGTAAGGCGCCGGGTCAGCACCTGGTTCCCGTCGGTGCCGGGGTAGCGCCCTCCTACGTTGCCGACCACAAAGTCGGAGACGAGCTCCAGTCACCCTTCAGCTTCAGCGTTACGGTCACGGTGGCCGGTGACGCAGTCGCGTTTGACGATAAGAAGGTCAAATCGACGCTGCGAGATGCCTTGAGTCGCAAGGTGCCACCGGGCTCCCAGCTAACCGAAAACCCGAAGCTCGCGTTCGATGCGACGGGGGCTACCAGGGACGGCGGCATCACGCTGAATGGGCACGCGGCGGGTTACTATGCGCCGGTCTTTATCGAGAGCAACATCCGGTCGCACCTTAAGGGTAAGTCACCCTCCAGTGCCCACGCCTTCCTCCAGTCCCTTCCCAACGTGGTCGATGCCCGTATCACGCAGGCCCCCTTCAGCTTGCCCTGGTTACCGCTCTTTTCCTCCCGAATCACGTTTAAGGTCCTGGAGGTCGCGGGCAGCCCGGCCCCTTGAGGATCCTCGCGATCGACCCTGGCAGTCACCGCCTGGGCCTCGCGCTGAGCGATCCGTCCGGCACCGTCGCATTACCGCTTCGGGTGCTTCACCGCCGCTCCGAACCTGAAGATCTCAAGGAACTTGCTTCGATCGCGGCCGGCAACCAGGTCGAGCTGATTTTGATGGGCCTGCCCCGGATGATGGACGGCTCGATTGATGTGGCGGCCCGGAGTGCGCAGGCATTTGGCGCTAAGGTGGGCGGGGCGACGGGGGTCCCAGTGGAGTACTGGGACGAGCGCCTTACCACCGTGGCGGCAGAGCGTTTCCTGATCGAGCAGGGAAAACGCCGTGCCCAGCGTCGTCAGGATGTGGACAAGGTGGCGGCCACGTTATTGTTGCAGGGTTACCTCGACTACCGGGGTACCCGAGGTTCAGGAGGCTGAGATGCCCGACATGCCCGACAAGAACGGCGAAGTCCAGACCATCGAGTTGGTAAACGAAAAGACCGGCGAGGAAGAGAGCTACGTCGTTCACGACGTGGTGGAAGTAGAAGGGGAAACCTATTACGTTCTGCAGGCCGAGGAGGACGAGGAACGGGTCCTCATTCTCCGGCGCGAGGGCGAATCGCTGGTCACCCTTGATGACGAGGAGCACGATCGTGTCCTCGAGCAGTTAGAGGAGTACGACCAGGAAGAGGGCGATGACAACGGCGAGGTGGATCGCTAACTGGGCGCAACCGGTCGCCAGCGGCCAACCCGAAAGCGCGGCTGCCTGCCGTGGATCCTCATGCTGCTTTTCTTTCTGCCTGCCCTGATAGGCATACCGGGCTTTCTCGGATACAACTGGGTCGAGCACCAACTGCACAGTCCGGCCAATCCGGGCGGAGGCGCGGTCCGAATCGTAGTCGCGCCAGGGTCAACTTTCCACGAAGTGGCCGACACGCTTCACAGGGCGGGACTTGTCGATTCGACGCTGGTCTTCGATCTCTACGCCAGGTATCACCACCTCGACCGCAACGTCCAGGCAGGCGCCTATCAACTCGGCCGAAACAAGGACATGACGCAGATCCTGGAGGCCCTCCAAACAGCCATCCCGGAGGAGGTCTTCATCACCATCCCAGAGGGTTACACCATCGAGAAGACGGCGACAATGCTCGACAAGGGCACCCTGATCAAGGGTAGTGACTATACCCAGGTGGCAAAGCAAGGGCAGTTCAACTACGAGTTCCTCGGCGGCCGGCCGCAAGGCGCGTCTCTGGAGGGTTTCCTCTTTCCCGACACGTACCTTGTTCCAAGAACGGTGACCGCCGCTCAGCTCGTCACGCTGCAGCTGGACGCCTTCAAGAAGCTCTGGGACGGCACGCGCAAGGACCTCGCCGGCCAGCGCAAGCTGAATGCTCTGCAGGTGGTCACTATCGCATCCATGATCGAGCGGGAGGCGCGCCTCGACGAGGACCGTCCGCTTGTCGCCAGCGTGATCTACAACCGCCTGGCGAACGGTTGGCCCCTGCAGATCGACGCAACCGTCCTTTACGCCAAGGGGGTATGGCAATCGACTGTGACCCTTGACGACCTGAAGATAAATTCCCCCTACAACACCTATCTGCATACCGGACTTCCACCCGGTCCGATCGCGAACCCCGGGCAGAAGGCGATCGATGGCGCATTGAAGCCCGCCAGCACTGGCTATTTCTTCTACTTATCAGATTCCCAGGGTCACAATCATTACGCCAAAACCAACGACGAATTCAACCAGCTCAAGAGACAGTACGGCCTCGGCTAGCGGCAGGTCGCGCCTCCTGCTTCTCGGCGAAGCGCCCCTTGATCCGCTACCCGCGACGCTCTACCAGGCAGCCTTCGACGCGGCGGGTCTAGAGCTGACCTGCGAGTTCCGTTCCGTTGCCACTGCCGAGCTCGCGGCAGCCGTCGCAGAGCTGCGCACTGATCGAGCCGTCATCGGGGCGTCTGTACTTCGACCCCACACGGTTGCCATCGCGGCCATGCTGGACGGCCTGGGCCCGGAGGCTGAAGAGGTGAAGGCGGTAAATACAGTGAGCCATCGCTCCGGGGGGTTGATCGGATGGAACACTGACCGCCCGGCGTTTTCCGTCGCGCTCGAAGACGCGCGCTATCAGCCTCGCGGTCGCTCGGCACTTGTGCTTGGCGCAGGCGGAGCGGCTCGTGCCGCGAGCGATGCGCTTCGCCTTGTTGCCTCTCGGATATACGTGGCCTCCGAGGACCTCGAGGAATCGCGCTCGCTCTGCCGCGACCTGGGCATCAGCCGTGGAGGCCCCACCCCCCTTGGCTCCCTTTCACTTGTGGTGCCGAAGGTAGAGTTGATCGTCAATGCCACGCCGGTGGGGACGGATGGCCAGTCGATACCGTTTCCGATCGAATGGATTGTGCCGACGCACTTCGTTTTCGACCTGGTCTACGATCCGCCGGTCACGCCGCTGGTCCGGGGAGCGCGGGGCCGGGGCGCGAGAGCGATGAACGGACTGACCATGCTCCTGCACCAGGGGCTGGCTTCCTTTGAGATCTGGACCGGGACCCAGGCACCGGAGGGGGCGATGCGAGCTGCGCTGGAGCGTGCCGCGGTCGGACGCTTGACGCCATGACGGGGGTGGTCCTCGCACTCAGCTGGGCAGTGGTCGGTGCGACGATTGGGGTCGGCCTCAATTACCTGTCCCGCTGGCTGGCGCGCGTCGAGGAGATCGAGTTCAATCAGAGCCTGAGGGACAGCCTGCTCATGCCCTTGCTGACGGCCGCCCTCTTTTTTGCCTTCGCACTCAAGCTGGGGATGCAGCCTGAGCTGCTCATCGACTCCGTATACGTGGCGATCCTGGTCCAGGTGCTTGCCTTCGATCTCAAGACCCGCTACATTCTCGACCTGGTCATGTTTCCCGCCTGGATCGTGGCATTCGCCCTCGCCTTTGTCACGCCCTGGAACCGGTTCCTGACCTGGCCCTGGCCCGACTGGCGTACCGCACCGACTGCCGCCTTGATCGCTGGGGGCGTCTTCCTACTGCTCTATATCGGGGGACAGTTGATCTTCGGTGCCGAGGCCTTTGGCTTTGGCGACGTCAAGCTTGCAGTCTTCATCGGGATGGCGACCGGCCTCTCCAACCTCCGGATGGCCCATGCCTTGCTCGACGGGGTCTTCCTCGGTGGCTTCGTTGCGCTTGTTCTCCTCGTCACCAGGATCCGCTCCATGAAGGAGGCGGTGCCCTACGGTCCCTTCCTCGCGCTCGGCACCGTGGCAACGCTCTTCGTTCAGCCGCCTTGAGTCCGAGCGACCTGCTTCCCGGCGAACGCATGCTCGCCACGGCTCGCCGTCACTGGGTCGTACTGGTGCGCCCGTCGGCTCTGGTAATCCTTGCCTCGGTTGTGCTGGCGATAATCGTCGCCGTCCTTCCGCTGCATAGTGAGGTCCACCTCTTCGCCCTCCTCGGGGTACTCGTCGTCGCCCTGATCGTGCTGAACCTTTATTACCTGGGATGGAGATCGCGCCAGTACATCCTCACCGACCAGAGGATCATCCTCAACGAGGGGGTCGTGTCGCGCTTCTCCAAATCGATCGCCATCGACCGGATCCAGGACCTGACCACTTACCAGGGACTCTGGGGGCGCGCCTGGGGCTTCGGCGACATCGAGCTCGAATCGGCAGGGCGGGATGGCGCGGAGTGGCTGCGCACGGTTCCGCGCCCGCAGCAATTGCGCAATGCGATCTTCGCCCAGATGGAGCTTCGCCGACGCCCCGGTTAGGCCTGGGCCGGGCCGGAAGCCGCAAACGGTAAAATCCCAACCCGGACATGGTCAACCCCAGCGACTTCAGAAACGGCATGACCATCGAGTGGGAGGGTGGTCTCTGGGTTGTGCTGGAGTTTCAGCAGGGGCAGAATGCTCGAGGCGACACCTTTTTCCGTACCAAACTCCGTAACGTGCGCACCGGGGCCATCATCGATCAAAAGTTTCGCGACAAGGATCGCTTCGCGCGCGCCCGCATCGAAAAGGTGGCTATGCAGTACCTTTACAGCGACGGCGATCGCCACTTTTTTATGGACCTGGCCAGCTACGACCAGCTGCCGCTTAACGATGACCAGCTTGGTGACACCTTGAAGTACCTGAAAGAGAACAGCGCGATCTCGGTCCTTATGTACGAGGGCACGCCGCTCGGCGTCGAGCTGCCAACCACCGTCGACTTGAAGGTGACCCAGACTGCTCCAGGTTTTCGTGGTGACACGGCCGCGGGAGGTGGCAAGCCCGCCACGGTGGAGACGGGGCTGACGCTGAACGTGCCTTTTTTCGTCAACGAGGGTGACGTCGTGCGGGTGGACACTCGTACCGGCGCCTACGTGGAGCGAGTTTAGTGCCGGCGGAGCGCACCCTGGGATCGGTCAAGGTCGCGAACGAGGTGATCGCGCACATCGCCTCACTGACCGCCACCCAGGTCCAGGGGATAGTCGGCATGTACCCGGCCCGGGCGCGGGACAATCACCGGCTCCTGGCGCCGACCACCTCCTACAAAGGTGTTCGGGTTGACATGGGGAACGAATCGTTGCAGCTGGAGCTTTTCCTAGTCGTCGACTCCTCGGCGCACGTACCAACGGTTGCGGCCGAGGTACAGCGCCAGGTGGCTGACGCCATCGACAAGATGCTGGGGCTGGAGGTCAGGCAGGTAAACGTCTTCATCGGCGACGTGAGGTTTCCGGGAGACGCGTAGTCGCGTAGCCTTCTGAGCATGGGACGGCGCCACCTGGCCCGGGAGCTCGCTCTGAAGGTTCTCTTCGAGGCCGAATCCAATGGAGGTGATACCAGCCGGTCACTGGAGTACCACGCCGCCGAGGCGCGCGCGGACGCCGAGGTGACGCAGTTTGCTGGTGTCCTGGTGGCGGGCGTGACCGAGCACCTGGCGGAGATCGACGCTCGGCTCGGAGAGGCCTCTCGAAACTGGGGACTGGACCAGATGGCGAAGGTCGATCGGACCCTCCTGCGAATCGCGGCCTTTGAGATCGATTACTTACCGGGTGTTCCCCTCAAGGCCGCCATTAACGAGTCGATCGAGCTGGCTAAAACGTTCGGCGGCCCCGACTCGGGAAAGTTTGTAAACGGGATACTTGGCCGGATCGCATCGCAGAGCACCGCGCGGGGGTCTGCTGGTGGTGAGGCCCCGGCACCGGGTGCTTCCCTGTGAACGAGCCTGACGTGAGCAGTCTCGACTACGAGGCGGCGGTCAACGGCCTCGAACGAACTGTTCAGCTGCTGGCTAAGGAACAGGAAGACCTGGCGGAATCGGTTCGGACCTACGAGCGCGGACTGGCCCTGGCTCAGCGCTGCAGCCTCCTGCTCAAGGAGGCCGAACGTCGACTTGGGGAGCTGGCGGCATCGAACGAGCGGGCGTCGCCCCAATGACGTTGCTCAAGAACCCCTACTTCGTGGTTCCTCTGGTCGCCTGGGCAATTGCCCAGGCGAGCAAGGTGATCTGGGATTCGGTCCTCACCCACCGCTTCAGTGTTCGAAGGCTGGCGACCGCCGGCGGGATGCCGAGCTCGCATAGCGCCCTGGTGGTTTCGATGACCACCATCATCGGCCGCCTTCAGGGGGTGCAAACACCACTTTTCGCGGTCGCCCTGATCATTTCGGCGGTGGTGATGTACGACGCAACCGGCGTCAGGCGCGCGGCAGGGCAGCAGGCAATGATCCTCAACCGCCTCATCGACGACCTTTTCATCGCCCACCAGGGCCTGCACCAGGAGCGCTTACGAGAGTTGCTCGGCCACACTCCAATCGAGGTCATCGCCGGAGCAATCCTGGGGATTGTCATAGGCCTGGGTCTCGGACGGTGATAGTGGGGGAGAAGGTCCGCCTCGATCAGGCATTGGTCGCCCGCGGCCTCGTCAATTCCAGGGAGAGGGCCCAGGCTATGGTGCGCGCCGGGCTCGTCATGGTCGACGGAGCAGCTGCCGAAAAGCCGGATCGTCTTATCGACCCGGGGATCAGTCTCGAGCTACGCGGCTCAGCTGCCTACGTCAGCCGGGGCGGCGAAAAGCTGTCCTGGGCACTCGACGACTTCCGGCTGTCGGTTGGCGGCCGAGCCTGCCTCGATGTCGGCGCCTCGACCGGCGGCTTTAGCGATGTCCTTCTCCAGCGCGGGGCGGCCTCCGTGATCGCGCTAGATGTCGGGTACGGCCAGCTCGACTGGCGGCTGCGTCAGGATCCGCGAGTAACTGTGCTGGAGCGCGTCAACGTCCGCTACCTCGAAGAGTTGCCCACCGCCGTCGACCTTGCGGTCATTGACGTGTCGTTCATCTCGCTGCGGCTCGTGCTTCCGGCGGTACGGCGACTTGTGGCTAACCCCGCGGATGTAGTGGCGCTGGTCAAGCCGCAGTTCGAGGTCGGGCGCGGTGCGGTTGGCAAGGGTGGCGTTGTCCGGGACCCGGAGCAGCATCGAGCAGTCCTTTTTGCCCTCGCCGACTTCGCGCGGGGTGCGGGCTATCAGGTCGCAGGCGAAACGGCGTCACCCATCCTCGGAGCCAAGGGCAACCGGGAGTTCTTCCTTCACTTGAAGACAAATGACTGACGCGGTCGGTATCGTCTGCCACCCACGGATCGATATCGGACAGCAGCCCGTCGTCGAGGCTCGGAAACACCTTGAGCGGCACGGCTTCCGAGTCTGGACCTACTGCTCCACCGCCAAGGAACGTCCCGGTGCGCTCGATGCCAACCTGGAGGGCACACGGTTGATCCTGAGCATCGGAGGCGACGGCACCCTCCTCTGGACCGCGGAGCAGGCCGCCGCCGCCGCCATCCCGGTGCTGGGTATCAATGCCGGCCGGTTGGGATTCTTGACCGAAGTTCGGCTGGCGGATGCCGGGGCCGCAGTCGATCGCTGGGTGAGCGGAGACTTCAGCCTGCAGCGGCGTGCCATCCTCGAAGCGCGGGTGGAGGAGCAGTCCTACGTGGCCCTGAACGACGTGGTGGTGCACAAGGGCGAGGAGATCAACCTGATCCGGATGGAGGTGCTGGTCGATGGCCAGGAGGCGGGCCGCTTCGACGCCGACGGCGCCATCTTCTCGACCGCGACCGGGTCGACCGGCTATGCCCTCTCGCTCGGGGGCCCGATCCTGCACCCCGAGGTCAAAGCGCTGACCTTTCTTCCCCTCAATCCTCACAGTCTCTTCAACCGCCCCGTGGTCCTCCCCGAGACGGCGCGGATTACGGTGCGGCTCCCGGATGCCTCGGCGCTCCTCACCTGTGACGGCCAGCGCAGCACCGGTCTCAGGCCGGGTACTGAGGTCCAGATCGCATCTCCCGGCGGGGTGGACCTGGTCCGCTTTAAGGACGCTCAGAACTTCTTCTCACTGCTACGGCGCAAGATCCGTTGGGGCCTTCCCCTGGTCGAGGATTCGACGTGATCCTCGAATTGACCATCCGCAACCTGGCGCTCATCGACGAGTTACGCGTGCCGTTCCGGCCGGGACTCAATCTACTCACCGGGGAGACCGGTTCGGGCAAGTCAATCATCGTCGACGCGATGAACCTGGCGCTGGGGGAGCGCGCCAGCGTTGACGCGATTCGCGAGGGCTCCAACCGGGGCTTCGTCGAAGCGGCCTTCGACATTGGCGCACGACCCGCCTTGAAACAGGCTGTTGAAGCTTCCGGATACGACTGTCCTGACGGCGTCATCGTCCTCACCCGGGAGCTCAACCGCAGCGGGCGGAGCCTGTGCCGGATCAATGGGCGAGTGTCAACAGTTACCCAGTTGAAGGGGGTGGCCGACCTCCTGGTGGAAATGCACGGCCAGCACGAGCACCAGTCTGTGCTCGTGCCGAGCCGTCAGCGAGACCTTCTGGACGCCTTCGGAGGGGCGGGTCTGCGCGCGCTTCGCGACCAGGTTGGAGCGGCCTTCTCCCGCTGGGCGCGCTCCCGCGAACTGCTTAATGAGACCGAGGCGGCTATCCAGGCCGACCAACGCGAGCTCGACTTCTGGCGCTACCAGGTGGACGAGATCGCGACCATCCGGCCGGACCCAGCCGAGCAGGAAGCCCTGATCCAGGAGCGACGCCGGGCGCAGCATGCCGAGCGGCTGGCCCGTGCTCTTGAGGGAGTACGTGGACTGGACGGGGATGAAGGCTCCCCGTTGCACTCGATCTCCCTCGCCATCGATCGCTTTCGCGGCCTGGAGGGGCTCGACCCTGAACTGGACCGGCTGGCGTCGACACTGGCCGAACTGCTTCTGCAGCTGCGCGAGGTGGGGGAGACGGCGCGCGGCTTCGCCGATCGCTGGCAGGTCGATGGTTCGCGGCTCGAAGCCATCGAGTCTCGCCTGCACCAGCTCGACCGGCTTAAAGCGAAGTACGGGGGGTCGCTGCAGGCGGCTCTGGATGAAGCCGAGCGACTGAGCCAGCGGCTCGACGCGGTGGCTCATCGTGACGATCGCCTGGCAGAGCTGAGGGCCGAGGAAGGGGAGCTCGCGAATGACCTGGCGCAGGTCGCCGGCGCCCTCAGCAGCCAGCGGGTAAAAACGGCTGCCCGGCTGCAGCGGATCATCGAGCGTGAGCTGGCGACGCTCAACATGCCCAGGGTCCGATTCACCGTCCGGGTAAGCCAGCACGAGGAGCCCGATGGCCTGTTGCTCGAAGGCCGGCGGGTTCGGAGCTCAATGAGTGGCGTCGACCAGGTGGCATTCTTGATGGCCGCCAATCCGGGCGAGCCACTACTGCCACTGGACCGGGCTGCCTCGGGTGGCGAGCTATCGCGGGTGATGCTGGCACTCAAGGCTGTTCTCGCCGATGCTGATGACACCCCTACCCTGATCCTGGATGAGATCGACACCGGGATTGGCGGCGAGACGGCCAACCGCCTGGCCGAGAAGATGGCCGTGCTGGCGCGCAGTAAACAGGTCATCTGCGTCACACACCTGGCGGCCATCGCCGCTCGGGCCGACCATCACCTCGCGGTCGCCAAGGCGCTTCAGCGCGGCCGTCACATTACCGGCATCAGCGTGCTTCAACCGGACCAACGGATCGAGGAGATCGCTCGCCTGATTGCAGGGGAACGGGTAACGGCGGCCACCCGCGCCAGTGCCCGCGAACTTTTGGCCCGGCGATGACTGGGGCTGCAATCCATCGAGTCAGCCAGTTCTGGCGTCACAGCTCGGCCCGGGTGAGTGCCTTAGAGATCCGCCGAGCCGAAGCGATCCTCGGCCCCACGCTGTTGCCATTTTTTCTCGAGCTTCCCGTCAACGACCGGCGCCACGGTCTCGACGTGCTCGCAACCATCGACGGCACCGTATCGAATCCTCCCAATGTGCTGCAGCAGGCGGCTCTCCTGCACGACATGGGAAAGGCCGGCGCGGCGCTGTCGGTGCTGGAGCGCAGTGTGACGGTATTTCTCGGCGCGCTTTCCCCGCGGCTGTTGCGAGCTGCCCTGCGACTGCGGCCCGGACTCGGGCGCCGGTATGCGATTTACGCCGCGCACGCCCGGGTGGGCGCCGAGCGGCTTCGAGCGGTGGGGGCCGCCGAGTTGGCTGCTGTCATCGCCGAGCATCACTCGGAAAACCCCACGCTGGAGGTTACGTCCGCGTTGCAACGCGCGGATCGCGTCAATTGAGGGAAGGACCTCCGGCGCTTGACCAGGCTCCTCTCTACCTGGTGCGCACAGCCGCCTTCGACGGTCCCATCGAGTTACTCCTGAGCCTGGCCCAGCGCTCGGAAGTGGACCTCCGCGCCATACCGCTGGCCTCCCTTACGGACGACTACCTGAGAGCGATCGAGGAGCAACGGCCGCCACTGGATCAGCTCGCCGCCTTCCTCGTAATCGGCGCCCGGCTCGTTCAGATCAAGGCGGGTGGCCTGATACCCAGACTGGAGCTAGTCGAACCGGAGGACCTGCAGGCCTGGGAGGACGCGATCAAGGGAAGGCTTGCCGAGTACAAACGTTTCAAGGATCTGGCCGAATCGCTGATGCAACGACACGCCAGCGGTCGCTTCACCTTCGCCGGATTGCTCGAGCCTGAGGTGATTCCGCAGGCCCGTGTCCAGGTGAGCCTGGATGCGTTGGCGTCGGCCTTCCAACACGTCCTCGACCGCCTGCCGCCGCCGGACCAGGTGAGCTTTGAGATGGAGCGCGTCTCACTCGGCGACAAAATGGCCGAGTTGCGGAGCATGTTGAACCAGCACCCTGAGATGAATTTCAGCGCCGTCTTCAGTCGCAGTCGCACCCGGCTTGAGGCTGTGGTCACCTTCCTGGCTCTGCTTGAGCTGATTAGAATCGGGGAGGTCAGCGTGGCTCAATCTGCGGCGTTCAAGGAGATCCAGGTTCGATCACACGGCAGGAGGGAGCTGACTCATGAGCATCACGACTGAGGCCGCCGTAGCCGCCGGCGAAGAGATGGCGCTGGCTGCTGCTCTCGAGGCGGTGCTATTCACACTCAACCGTCCAGTCACCCTCCTCGAGCTCCAGGAGATTCTGCAGGCGCCATTACCGCGGGTCGAGGGAGCGGCTGCCTCTCTCAAGGAATTGCTCGCGGGTCGCGGCCTCTTCCTGCAGCGCCACCAGGACCAGTTACAGCTGGTAACTGATCCTTCTCAGGCCGACACGGTCCGCCGGGTTCTGCGGCCAGAATATCCCTCGCGCCTGTCTCCCGCCGCCTACGAAACGCTGGCGATCGTTGCCTACCGGCAGCCACTTACCCGGGCCCGGATCGAGGAGATTCGCGGGGTCAATTGCGAGGCAGTTCTGGAGAGCCTCGAAGAAAAGGGGCTGATCGAGGAAACGGGGCGGCTCGAGGCGCCGGGAAGCCCTCGACTGTTCGGAACCACGATGAAATTCCTCCAGATCCTCGGAGTCAGCAGCCTTGACGAGTTACCCCCGTTACCGCCATCCGGCTCAACCACTTCCTAGCGCGCTCGGGCGTAGCGGCTCGCCGCAAGGCCGATCAATTGATTGCAGCCGGCCGCGTCAGCGTCAACGGCATGATGGCGACCACCGGTCAGGAAGTAACCCCTGGGGCTGATGATGTCCGCGTCGACGGCGAGGCCATACGGCCGCCGGCCCGGCCGACCTACCTGTTGCTGAATAAGCCGGTCGGCGTGTTGAGTGCGGTGGGTGACGGGCGCCGTCGGAGGACCGTTGTCGACGGCCTGCCCGGCGACATCGGCCGCGTCTTCCCGGTTGGCCGGCTCGACCTCGATAGTCGTGGGCTGATCCTACTGACGGACGACGGCGAACTTGCTGCCAGGCTGATGCACCCCCGGTACCATGTCGAAAAGGAATACGTAGTGCGTATCTCCGGACGTCCTGATCGAAGCTCCCTGCGCCGGCTTGCGGAGGGCATGGTGGTAGATGGTGAGACCTTTGCCCCGGTGGCGGTTCAGATTCTGGATTCGGGGAGCGTGGAGTCGAGGCTCTGCATGGTGCTGAGGGAAGGTAAGCGACGGGAGATTCGGCGTCTCTGGCAGGCGCTCGGGCACCGTGTTCTCGACCTGCAGCGTGTACGACTCGGCGGCCTACGCCTGGGTGACCTCCCCGAGGGATCCTGGCGTCCCCTCGACCCAGGGGAACTCGAGGGACTACGGGCAGCGGCTGGACTCAGATGATCATCGCGATCGATGGACCCGCGGGTTCGGGGAAGACCACCGTTGGGAGGCTCGTGGCTGAAAAGCGCGGTTCTGCCCTGGTCGACACCGGACTCTACTACCGCGCCGTCACGGTCGAAGCCCGGCGGTTGGGCATCGGTGCGGAGGAGGTGGAGTCTTTGGTGAGAATGGTCGGATCGATGAACATCCGGTTGAACACGGACCCGACCTCCCGCCAGGCCCAGGTATGGATCGATCAACGTGACATCAGCAACGAGGCGGTTGATCCGGACATCGCCGGCCAGCTGGCTAAGATCTCGCAGGTCCCACAGGTCCGGCGCCTCCTGGTCCAACGGCAAAGAGACAGCGCCGGCCGGAATGCAGTTGTCCTGGGTCGCGATATCGGAACGGTCATCTTCCCGGAAGCCGACTTCAAGTTTTTCTTTACGGCTCCGGCAGCCGAACGCGCTGCCCGCCGGCGCAAGGAGCTGGACAAGGTACGCGGAAGCGCGACACCTGATGCCGTCCTGGAGCAGGAAATCGACGCCAGGGATCGGGCAGACAGTGAGCGGGAAACAGCCCCGTTGCGCGCCGCCCCCGATGCTATAATCGTCGCCACTGAAGGCAAGTCCGTGCGCCAGGTTTTCGACGAGGTGATGCGCCGGCTGCCGAAGCACTGATCGCTTTGAGCTACTCCTTCCTGACGCGTCTTGCACGGCTCCTCACTCGTGTCCTGCTCGGCTCGAAGTTCCAGGTACGCGGCCGCGATGGCGTGCCCGCAAAGGGGTCGCTGCTGATCGTTTCGAACCACGTTGGAGCGGTTGACCCGGCTCTGATAGGGGGTTGGGCGCCCCGGCCTGTCTGGTTCATGGCCAAGGCCGAGCTCTTCCAGGGCCGCTTCGAGTGGTTGATGCGTGCCTACCATGCGTTCCCGGTCATCCGCCACTCACCCGACCGCATGGCGCTTCGCCGGGCATTCGACGTGCTCCGCGAGGGCAAGGCACTGGTGCTCTTTCCCGAGGGCCACCGGTCAGAGGATGCCAAACTGCTGCGTGCCGAGCCGGGTGCCGGCTTCATTGCCCGGCGCTCCGGAGCGACCGTCCTCGCCCTGGCGATTACAGGCACCCAGAACGTCCTTCCGCGCCACCGGCGCTGGCCAAGGCGGGCAGCGGTTTCCCTGGTGTTCGGCGATCCCTTCGGGCTGCCGGAGCGAAACGGCGATGGCAGCAAGATGGACCATCAGCAAACTGCCGACTACCTGATGACAAGGATTGCCGAGCTGCTGCCGTTTGAATACCGAGGGGCGTACGCCACGCCCGCCCCCGCCGCGCAGAGCGTCAACGGATGAAGAAGATCTACGTCTTAGACACCAACGTCCTGCTGCACGATCCGAACGCGATCTTCTCTTTCGAGGACAACGAGATCGTCATCCCC
Source organism: Candidatus Dormiibacterota bacterium (assembly GCA_036403615.1). Lineage (GTDB taxonomy): Bacteria > Chloroflexota > Dormibacteria > CF-121 > CF-121 > JALYYC01. Next base: position 18,859 of record DASWQQ010000040.1, read on the forward strand.
TTGATCGTGATCGAGGAGGTGGACGGACAGAAGCGCCGCCAGGATGAGGTCGGCCGGCATGCGCGCCTGATCGCTCACCACCTGGACGAGCTACGAACCAAGGGAAAATTGTCCGAAGGCGTAGCTCTCCGTCGTGGGGGCACGCTGCGGGTCGAGTTGACGCGAGAGAACACGGGACATTTGCCGGATGACCTCGACCCGCACAAAGCGGACAACCAGGTGATTGCTCTGACGCTGCAGTTGCGGGCGGACCACAAGGACACTCCCGTGATCCTGGTCAGCAAGGACATCAATGTTCGAGTCAAGGCTGACGCGCTGAATCTTCAGGCCCAGGACTACGAGACCGACAAGATGGTGCTCAAAGAGGAGGACCTCTACGACGGGATGACAACGCTGCAGGTCGCTCCCGAGGACATCGAGAGTTTCAACAAGACGAACATGTTCCAGCCGTCGAATGGCCGTCTTTACTGCAACCAGTTCGTCCACTTTAAGTCGCTGAACGGGACCAAATCGAGCGCGCTCGGGCGCTTCGATGCCGAGTCGCAGCAGGTGGTGGGTCTGGCACCCATGAAGAAGGAGATCTGGGGCATCCAGCCGAAGAACCTGGGGCAACGTTTTGCCTTTGACATCCTCCTGGATGACCGGGTGCCCTTCGTAACGATGACGGGCCAGGCTGGCACCGGGAAGACGCTGCTGGCACTGGCTGCCGGCCTCAGCAAGGTACTCGACCAGCACCGCTTCCGCCGCCTGCTGGTGACGCGGCCGGTGATCCCCATGGGCAAGGACGTCGGTTACCTGCCCGGCGACAAGGACGAAAAACTCCGCCCCTGGATGCAGCCGATCTATGACAACCTGGAGTACCTGATGGGCTGCATCTACAAGGAGCAGATGGCTGCCGACATGATCCGACACATCCAGGACAAGGGCATCTTCGAGGCAGAAGCCCTCACCTACATTCGTGGACGCAGCATCCCACAGCAGTTCATCATCGTCGACGAAGCGCAGAATCTCACTCCACATGAGGTGAAGACGATCGTTTCCCGCGCTGGGGAGGGCACCAAGATCGTTCTGACAGGAGATCCAAACCAGATCGATCACCCCTACCTCGACTTCCGCAGCAACGGCCTTTGCTATGCGATCGAGAAGTTCAAGGACAACCCGTTGGCAGGCCATGTGACACTGACCAAGGGGCAGCGCTCCGAACTGGCCGAGCTGGCCGCCAAGCTGCTCTGAGTCAAGTAACTTAAGGCCAGTGCAACGGACGCTGGTGGCGCTGGACCTGGAGACGACCGGGCTCACGCCGCGCCTGGATCGGATCATTGAGGTCGGCGCCGTCCGCTTCCAGGGTGAGGAGGTGTTGGGAACCTTCCAATCCCTCGTCCGGCCGGAGGTCGGCATTCCGGCCGCCGTCCAGGAGCTCACCGGCATCCGTGATGCAGATGTGGCCGGCGCGCCCCTCCCTGAGCAGGTGCTCGCCGAGCTGATCAGTTTCGTCGGCGAGAGCGCCGTCGTCGCCCACAGCGGAAGCTTCGATCTCTCTTACCTGGTCGACGCCGATGGCAGCGCGTCTTCCTACGCCCTCTTCGACACGCTCGACCTGGCGAGAATCGTGCTTCCGATGGCCCCGAGTCACAGCCTGCCGCACCTGTCAGCCTCGCTCGGGCTGACGCATCGTCAGCCGCATCGCGCCCTCTCTGACGCGGACGCCGCCCGGCAACTCTTCAATCACCTCTGGCAGGTGGTGCGCGGGTTGCCTCCCGCCTTGCTCGAACGGATGCTGGAGGCAACAGCCGGCTGGGATGACCCGGTGGCTGAGTTCCTCCGGGACGCGGTCGCCGCCGGACCCACCGGAGTCGCAAGGCTGGCTAGACAGAGTCCGACCGGCAGCTCCAACCCTCCGGGCGGCGCGCCTGCTACCGACCCCCATGCGATAAGCGCCTTGCTCGGGCCAGAGGGCCCGATGGCCGAAAGACTGCAGGACTACGAGCTCCGTGAGTCGCAGCTTCAAATGACGCTCGCTATCGCCCAGCTCTACGATCGCGGTGGCCGGCTGGTCGTGGAGGCTGGACCCGGTACTGGCAAGTCGCTGGCATACC
>DASWQQ010000041.1:0-5181 GCA_036403615.1 Candidatus Dormiibacterota bacterium
AAGGCGGACGGCATACCCGCGTCGAACCGGTTGAACACGTCATCGAACAGCCGGTTCATCTCGCGATGCAAGTCAAGAAGGGGCTGAACTCGTCGTCTCGCATCGTGCTCGGGACCGACGAACGGGTCCGGCCCCACGGGATCAGATCTCTGACAGCCATGGTTTTCCTCCTTACGTTCAGGCACGCAATTTCCTGCCGCGGTCTTTGCGCCCGCGGGTCAGAGGTCGGTCGGCGGGATAGCCTGCTAGGCTGCCTTAGCCCGCCCGATCTGCTGTGCCTGGTTGTCCTGCTGCAGCGTGTTGCCGGCGGCGGATGCGATCTCGATCCGGCGCGGCTTCAACGCTTCCGGGATCTCGCGCTTCAGCTCGACCGTGAGCAGGCCGTTCTCCAGTTTCGCGTCCGTCACCTTGACGTGGTCGGCGAGATTGAAGCTCTGCTTGAAGGCGCGCGTGGCGATGCCGCGATAGAGCACCTCTGCGCCTTCCGGCTTAGGGTGCTTCTGGCCAGTAACCAGGAGTGCGTTCGCCTGCTGGACGAGCTCGATCTCATCCGGAGAGAAGCCCGCTACCGCCATCGAGATCCGGTACTGATCCTCGCCCGTCTTCTCGATGTCATAGGGCGGCCACGACGACGTCGGCTCCGCGCGCCTGGATTGCTCCAGCATGTCGAACAGCCGGTCGAAGCCGACGGTCGAGCGGTACAGGGGAGAGTAGTCGTATCCCATAGCCACATCCTCCATTGAGCAACATGGGTATGAGAGCGCCGGACACCGCCGGCGCCCATATGCCGAGCCCTTGGGCCTCGACGAGCAAAAATCTGGGATGACCCATCCGGGCTTCAAGAGGCCCGTCGGCGATTTTTTTGCTCCGATCAGACGCTGGTCATCGCTCCAAAGGACAGGGTGCAGCCGCTCACGCGACCTCTTGAACGAGACGGTGGCTTCACTAAATCGACCGCCGTCTGGCCTGGGAGGCCCCATTCTCAGGACAGTCAACACTGCGGTCCAGCCGCCCGGGTCCGGGCGCCTTCGATTGCGGAGAACGGAGATGGCGGAGAGAACTGGCAGAGCATCAACCCGAGTCTTAGATGACGGCTGGCCCAGGCTTGGCGCACCAGGAGCCGCGTCGGTCTTCACTCATCCCGACCACCTGCTGAACGCAGCTGACCTCACCGCGTCCGAAAGGCGGGCTGTTTTGGCCTCCTGGATTTCCCACGCCAGAGCAGTTGCGGATGCGCCAACTTTGCGTCAGCTAGACAGCGGCGCGATCGTCGAGGTTGATGAGCTTCTCCGAGCCTTGAAAGCTCTTGATGATGCCAGCGACGCAGCCAGCGATGGTGCGGCCACCCTCAACCACATGCGATCAGCCCGGCCTGCAGCGGCGCTCATTCAGCTGAGGCCTAAGCGCAGCCGACGCGTAACAACGGATGACGACGATGATCCCCCACCGCGTCCGGCCGCTGCAATGCCGATCCCAGTGAGCTTGTTGGCTGCGTAAGTTCCGAGGTGCGGGAGGGTCACCGTCGTGCCCCCCAAATGGGAGTCGGAAACAGTGCGCTGAGTTGGAGTTCCGGCCCGGCAGAGGCATTCTGGTCGACCAACTTGGAGATCCGCATGTCCGGCGTGTCTCGACGATCGGTGCTCTCCGGAGTCACTGGATGGCTCGCCGAAGGTTCCGGATCTCCAGCTGCAAGAAGCGGCCCCGAGAGCGCTCCGGGCTTAGTCGTTGCGAGCGTAGACCGGAGCATCGGGCCCAACACTCGCTTCTGGTGTGCGACAGGGTTCTCGCCCGCCGAGCTCCTGCTCCTGCCCGAGATGCGCCAGGCGCTGTCCTATCTTGGCGCTGTGCCGAACGGCGGCATCACGTTCGTGCGCGTGCATTACCTGCTGGATCTCGTCACGGCCGCGCCAACCCGAAATGCCATCGTCTACGATTGGTCTCTCCTCGATCAGGCGCTCGACGCGCTTGTCGCACGAGGGCTCCGTCCTTTGTTCGAGCTGATGGGCAACCCGTCCAGCTTGTACACGGACTTCGGCGACATCGATCAGGTGAGGGCCTGGCGCGATCTCGTCGCTGAGTTGGCCAGTCGTTACATCGCACGCTTCGGCCGGGAAGAGGTGGTTGCGTGGCTATTCGAGACCTGGAACGAGCCCGACCTGCCGTTTTGGCGTTGGGGCGAGCGAGGGCTCGCAAATTATTACGATGCCTGCCGGGCGGGGCTTGATGCCGTCGAGCCGACACTGAGGCTCGGCGGACCCTGCACGGCGCGCACGCTCTCCCCGATGTTCAAGGCCTTCCTGGCCCATTGCGATACCGGCACCAACGTTCTCACACGTGGAGTAGGTGCCCGGCTCGACTTCATTGCTGTGCACGAGAAAGGCGTGCGGAGCAGCGAGGAGGACCTCACCCCGCGACCCCTGGACATGATCGCCCGCGAGCTAAAGACGGTCGATTACGTGCGCGAGCATCACCCTCGCTTCGCCGCCTTACCGTTCATCAATGATGAGGCCGATCCGCAGCTGGGATGGAATACGACACATACATGGCGGGCTCGCCCCACTTACGCGGCCATGATCGCGAAGATTGCCGACCAACATCGGCGGCTCATCAGTGCCGCGCGCGGGATCGACGCCCGGCTCGTGAACGACAACGGCTTTCTGGGGCCCTGGGGCCATCGCACCCTGCTGTGCTATTTCGGACGGCGCCAGTTCCCGAGTGGCCAGGCCACTCACCGGACCGACGCGGTCGCACTTGCGCAGACGCAGGAAAGCGTGCCGCCTTTCGAGCTGGTCAAGAAGCCAGCACTCGCGGTGATGGAGCTGATGGCTCTGCTCGGCCCCGAGCTTTGCTCCGTGTCGTCCGACCCGCCACTTGATCCGGACCGCGACGGAGTTGGCGTCATTGCGACCGCTTGGCCCAGTGCAGCCGGGCGTGCCTCCCGTGCTGCTCTGCTGATCTACGGCAGCCCCGAGCGAACCTGGGCGTCGGGTGACATGCGTCTGGCTCTCTCGGTGACGGGATTGCTTGCGGGGGAATATGCCAGCGCCACCTTCCGGCTCGACGAGACGCATGGTTGCGCCTTCAACCTCTGGGATGAGTGGCAAGGCCCTGATCGGCTCGATGCGGACCAGTTCGCCGCGCTTCGCACAGCACAGGAACCCGGGCTGATCGGACCGGTGCAGCGCGTGCATGTGGAGGAAGGAAACAGTTACTCGCAAGCACTCGTGTTCCCGCTACCTTCGGTGACGCTCGTCCTCATCGAGCCCTGGAGCGGTAACCCGCCGCGGCCGCCGCGCGAACTGGCAGCCGTGCGCCAGCCTGGGCTGACCGAAAACGAGAACGTACTCCTGACCTGGCAAGCGGGTGCCGCTGAAAACGTCCAGCTCTTTGACGTCCTGTTCGGCTCTTCCGCCTCTGGCCCTTTCACCAAGGTGAACACAGCTCCGCTGCTCTCGGCGGCTTATCTGCATAGCCGCCCGCCAGTGCGGGGTGCCTACGTGATCGAAGCGCGCCGACTTGGTGGCGCTGCTTCGCGATCGTTGCCCTACCCATTCTGAGAGAGCGCAACGGGTCTGCACGCGCCGGGTCAGCTTCTGGCCGGAAGCGGAACGTCGGCTCTGGAACACCCGGCGCGCGGCTACCACGACGACCCCGTTGAAATGACCCGTTTTGTTACCCGTGCGGGTTACCCAGCCAGCAGGATGCGCGCGCTGGCGTGCTGAGACGGCAGGGCTAATCTATTGGAAAAAAAATTGGTGAGCCGGGCGGGACTCGAACCCGCGACCACATGATTAAAAGTCACGTGCTCTACCATCTGAGCTACCGGCCCAACGTCGCTCGGCCGGTGAGATAGGGGGAAGCCGCCCGAGGGTCAAATCGGAGGGCCCCGCAGCCCGTGCGCGCCGTGTCCTTGCGCGTTGCGGAAGCTTTGTTGCCGACCTAACGTGCCGCGACCTTTCGACGGCTGAGCTCATGGCACCTGATTCCCGCCCATCCGATCCCCGACTGCCCTATCTGGCCGAGCTTGGGCGCAAGATCCTGTGGCTCTCGACCTGGACGATCCACCACGCCAACCATGTCCGTCCGAGCACGGACGGGCTGAAGGTCGGCGGGCACCAGGCGTCCTCCGCCTCGCTCGCGACGATCATGACAGCGCTCTACCTCGCGGTGCTGCGGCCCCAGGACCGGGTTGCCGTCAAGCCGCATGCGAGCCCGATCTTCCACGCGATCGAGTATCTGCTCGGCCGGCAGACCCGCGAGAAGCTGGCGAATTTCCGCGGCTACAGGGGTGCGCAATCCTACCCCTCCCGCACCAAGGACCTGCCGGACGTCGATTTCTCGACCGGCTCGGTGGGCCTGGGCGTCGCCCAGACGATTTTCGCGAGCCTCGTCCAGGACTACGTGCATGCGCATGGCTGGGCGGGCGGCCGGCCGGAGGGCCGCATGATCGCGCTGGTGGGCGACGCCGAGATGGACGAGGGCAATATCTTCGAGGCGCTGCTGGAGGGCTGGAAACAGGGCGTTCGCAACACCTGGTGGATCATCGACTACAACCGCCAGAGCCTCGATGCCGTGATCCGCGAGGGGCTGTTCGCACGGTTCGAGGCCCTGTTCTCGGCCTTCGGCTGGGACGTGGTCGTGCTGAAATACGGTACGCTGCTCGAAGCTGCGTTCCGGGAACCCGGCGGCGAGCGGCTGCGGGAATGGATCGATACCTGTCCAAACCAGCTCTATTCGGCGCTAACGTTCCAGGGCGGCGCAGCCTGGCGGCGGCGGCTGCTCGACGATCTCGGTGACCAGGGCGAAGTGACGGCGCTGATCGAGCGCCGATCGGACGAGGAGCTGGGGCTCCTGATGACCAATCTCGGCGGCCATGACCTGCCGAGCCTCGTCCAGGCCTTCGAGGCGATCGACCACGATCGGCCCGTCGTGTTCATCGCCTATACGATCAAGGGCGTCGGGCTGCCGCTTGCGGGCCACAAGGACAACCATGCAGGCCTCCTGACGCCCGCGCAGATGGAGCGCTTCCAGGCCGAGATGCACATCCGGCCCGGGCACGAATGGGACCTCTTCGAGGGACTGGGCACCCCGGCCGACGAGCTGCGGCGCTTTCTCGATTCCGTGCCCTTCGCACAAGGTGGCCCGCGACGGCTCGATGCGCACGCGCTGCCGGTGCCGGCC
>DASWQQ010000042.1:0-11414 GCA_036403615.1 Candidatus Dormiibacterota bacterium
CGTCGAGGAGTTCCTGGTGCCGATGGCATCGCGACTGCTTGGCCGGTCGCTCGCCGATTCGGGGATCAGGGAAGCCGGCGCCAACATCCTCGCGATCCGCAAGCGCGGCGGACAGCTCCGCATCAATCCGCCTGACAGCCAGGTGCTGGAGGGTGATGACCTGCTGGTTGCCATCGGAACCCGGCAGCAGATGAGTGCCGCCGAAAGGCTCCTCTGACGGACCCGGGACGCCTCCTTTTCCTCTTCTCCGATACGGGCGCGGGACACCGCGCCTCGGCTGAGGCGGTCGCGGCAGCCACCGAGCGACGCTACCCGGGCCGCTTTCGAATCGACCTCTACGATCCCATGTCCGATCATGGCCTGCTGGCCGGCCGGCTGACGGCACTTTACGGCCCCATCACGCGACGCCTTCCCTTTGTCTGGGCGGCCTCCTACCACGTCACCAACATGGACCCGACCGTGCGCCTCTTCCAGCACTCGATCGGCCGGGGGCTGCGAAAAAAACTTCGCCAGGTACTGCAGCCGCGGCCCCTGCTGGTGGCCAGCTTCCATCCTCTCCTGAATCACGTCGCCGCCGATGTCATTCCGGCGTCCGTTCCTCGATTGACAGTGATCACGGACTGGGTCGACTTTCACCGGGCCTGGACCGATCTGCAGGCGGACACCATCGTCTGTCCCTCGGAGGCGGCCTATCAGCTCTGTTTGCGCCGGGGTGTGCCGGCGGCTCGGCTGGCGCGGGCCGGGCTCCCGATCCATCCGCGCTTCAAGGACGCGATGACACGATTTCCTGACAAGGTAGCGGCTCGAAAGGCGTTACGGCTGCGGCCTTACGCTCCCACAGTGCTGCTGGCGGGCGGGGGTGATGGGACGGAACCGCTGGGGCGGTACGCCGCCGCGCTGGCGCAGTCACGGCTCGATGTGCAGGTGCTGGCTGTCTGCGGCCGCAATGCCGCGCTGGCACGTCGCATTCGCGAGGAGAACCACGCCGGAGTCCACGTCTTCGGCTTTGTCGACAACATGCCCGAGCTCCTGCTCGCCTCCGATCTGCTTGCCACCCGGGCCGGCCCGGGAATAATTGCCGAGGGGCTGGCCGCCGGCTGCCCGCTGCTGCTGACCGGCTATCTTCCGGGCCAGGAGGTGGGCAACGTTCGCGAGGTGGTAAGGCAGGGGCTGGGGCGCTACGTGCCTCGGCCGGCCCAGCTGGTGGAGGCAGTCACTGACTGGTTTTCGAAGCCCGAAGCCGAACGCAACCAGGACGCGGAAAGAGCCCGGTCAGCCAGCGACCCGGAAGCGGCTTACCGGGTGGCGGACATCGTCACCGGCTTGATCGATAAGGGCTGAGCTCAAACCGCCGAGCTCGGACAGAGCAGGCGGAAGTCGCAGCCGGAACACTTCATCCGGTCGGGCCGCGCAGGAAACTGTTCGGCGCGGATCCCCTCGGCGACCTTGAGAATTGTCTGGCGGTCCTCCTCCAGGCGCTCGGCCGGCTTCTCGACCGTGACCCGCTCGCCGGTTTCGAGGTAGTAATAGGAAAGGGTCAGGGGGTTGAAACGGAAGACGTCCCGCGCGGCCAGCGCATAGACGCCGAGTTGCAGATCGCGCTGTAGCTCGGCCGCCCGACGGGCCGAACCGGTTTTGTAATCGATCACCTCGTAGGTTCCATCCTGGAGCCGGTCGACCCGGTCGATCCGACCGGTAAGGCGCAGGCCATCGACTCGGAGACTGAAGGGCTGCTCGAGTAGCAGGGGCTTGCTCAGGTCGCCCGAGTTGAAGGCCTTGAGCAGGTAACTTCTACCCAGATCCTGGAGTGAAGGCGCCTGTTCCGGGGCGCAGAAGCGCTCCCGGGTCCAGGCCGCCACGTAAGCGCTGTCCAACATCTCCCAGGTGAGCGGCCGATCGCGCTCGATTGAACCGAGTGCGTCCTTGAGCGCCTCATGCAGGATCCGACCGAACTGCATCTGGGGCCGGGGTCGCGTCGGCAGCCGGAAAACGAATCGGTACTGGTACATCTGCGGGCAGCGCTGATAGGTGTCGACCTGGGTGTAGGAGAGAGCCGCGATCGGAGGTGCCTGCGAAAGTGGCAACTCGACCTGCTGGGTGATCTCTACCAATCCGGCAGCTGGGTCGGACAGCAGCTGGGTCGCGAGCAACTCTCGCGCCTCGCTGCCGCGCAGGGAGGTGAGGAAGCGCGAAGGGCGCCAGTCCTTGACCCCCTCGTAGCGGCCGGCGAGCGTACAGACGAGCTCCTCGCGCGCCCGCGTGACCGCAACATATGCCAGCCGGCGCTCCTCGGCCAGGTGCAACTCTGCCGCGGGGAGATCTTCTTTGAGCAGCGCGTCCGGAAGCGTCAGGGTCTCGCCACGCCGGCTGGATGGAAAGCGGCCATCCACCAGGTGCGGAACAACGACCAGGCCGAACTCGAGTCCCTTGGCCTGGTGCACGGTCATCAGGTGGACCGCGTTGATGGCGTCATCGAGCGGGGCGATCTCCTCGTCGGCCTGGGCTGCCTCGGTAAGGTTCAGATGGTCCAGGTAGGCACGTAGATGGTGGTCCGCGTGCTCATCGCAGTAGGAAGCGATCAGCTCCGCGAGCTTCTGGACATTTGCACTGACCTGGAGGCGCTCGATCGGCCCGCCGAAGCGGTCGACGTCGAGGTAACGGGTTTGTTCCATCACCTCGTAGAAGAGGTCGTCCACCCCTGTCCGCTGTGCCAGGCCGGCGAAGGCGCGCAGGTCGCGGCAGAGGCGCTTCGGCCCCTCCTCAGTGGAGCTCTCCAGCAGGTCGTAGAACCGGCGCCCGCTGTCCCGTGCCTCACGAGCCCAGCGGCCCGCCATCAGCGGGTCGAGCGAATAGCGCGGCAGTGTGAGCAGCCTCATCAGGCAGACGACGTCGTCTGGAGCGTCGATCGCGCGGAGCATCGCCAGGCAGTCCTTGATCTCAGGTTGCTGGTAGAAGCCGCGACCCCCACTTACCTGGTAGGCGACACCCTTGCGCTGCAGTGCTCGGGCAAAGTTGTGGAGGTGGGCGTTGGCCCGCAACAAGATGGCCACCTCGGCCGGGCGATGGCGGCCCTCGTCGATGGCGTTCTTCACGTAAGCCGCCACCGCCTCCGCTTCTTCTTGAACCCCGGGGGCACGGATGATGGCTACCGCCCGGCCCTCACCGCGGGTGGGTCGCAACTGCTTGGGGAGACGGGCTTCGTCATCCGAGATCAGCCGCTCCGCCGCCCTGAGTATCGGCCCACGGCTTCGATAGTTCTCCTCGAGCCGGATCAGGACCGCATCCGGGTAGATCTCGCGGAAGCGCCGCAGGTTTGCCACCGAGGCACCGCGGAACTTGTAGATACTCTGGTCGTCGTCACCAACGACGCAGATATTGCGATGCGGCTCACTCAAAAGTTCGATCAGGCGGCTCTGCGCGTAGTTGGTGTCCTGGAACTCATCCACCATCAAATACTGGAAGCGAGTCGCCTGCCGTAACTTTACGGTCGGCTCGGTGAGCAGCAGGCTGGCGCTGTAAAAGATGGTGTCGTCGAAATCGAGTCGATTCTCAGCCAGCAGGCGCTCCTGGTAAGCCGCATAAACGGAGGCCGCCTCAACCTGCGCCTCGACCGCCGGATCATCGGTAGAACCCATCTGGCGGGCCCAGCTCGAAAACTCGGCGGTTGAAATCAGCTCCTGCTTGGCACGCTCGATCAGCTTCAAGAGGTCGCCGATCCGCTCGTAGGGGCGCTGCGGGTGAAACAGCCGTCGCGGCCTGAGCGCGAAGAGAACGTCACGCATCAGCTCCCACTTGCGGACGTCTGAAACCATCCTGAAGCCCCGGGGGACGTTGCACAGCCAGCCCTCCTCCTGGAGGAACCGTTGGGCAAAGGCGTGATAGGTAAGGATGTAGCGCTCGCCCGCCGGCAAATAATCTTCCCGCTCGACGCGGTCGAGAACCTCGCCGGCAGCTTTTTCGGTAAAGGTGAGCAGCAGGATGCGGTCGGCGGGCACCCCCTCCTGGCGAAGGCGTCGATAGCGCTCGACCAGGACCCGAGTCTTGCCAGTACCAGCTCCGGCAACGATCAGGAGGGGGCCGCTCCCGTGAGCGACTGCCACCCGTTGCGCCTCGTTCAGGCCGGGTCCAGTGGCGATCATCGCCCGGGAACCCCCTGGCGGAAACGAATTTCGCGTATCACCTCGGCTCCGATCAAATGGTTCAATCGCTCGACGAGCATGGCGCGCTCGAGGTGCAGTTGGTGAGACAGCGCGGTGCTGCTGGCGCTGACCAGCAGCGTGCCGCCGGACAGCCTGATGGCAGCCGTCTCCCTGGCCAGGTAGGGTCCCACCACCGTGGCCCAGAGATAGAGCGCCTGGGCCTCCCGGGTGCGGCGCGAGATGCCGAGCGACTTCAGCGCCGAGGGGAGGGCGGCTCCGATACTACGCATTGATCCTTCCCCGATCTACCCGAAAGACTGCGGCACGCTCCAGGATGCTGCGCGGCAGGTCGTTCAGGTCAGCCGCCGTGATCAGTGCCTGCGGCCCCGGCTGCAGGGCAGCGAGCAGTCGCTCGCGGCGCGCCGGGTCGAGCTCAGACATGACGTCATCGAGCAAGAGCACGGGCTGTTCTCCTGTCACCTCGGCCAGGTAATGCAGCTCGGCGAGCTTCAGGCTGAGGACCGCGGTTCGCTGCTGGCCCTGGCTGGCAAAGAGCCTGGCCTCATGTTCGTCCAACCACACCTCGACATCATCACGCTGGGGTCCGACAGCTGTCTGTCCACGCGCGACTTCTTCGTCACGGGCATCCTGCATCGCCGCCCGCAGTTGCTCCGCCACGAGTTCGACCGGAGCTTCTCCGATCCGGACTCCGGAGGGGCGATAGCGAAGGTCCAGTCGCTCCCGGTCATCGGTCAGCTCTCGGTGGAAGGCGGCCGCCACCGGCTGCAACTCGAGCAGGCGGCGCTGGCGTTCGACCATGATGGCCGCCCCTGACTCGGCCAGGCTATCGGTCCAGAATTGCAAGTCACCGGGCGCCTGCCGCCCGTCACGCACGGCGCGCAACAGCGCATTCCTCTGGTCCAGGAGATGGCCGTAGCGGGTCAACTCTTTCGCGTGGGATTGATCGATCTGGGATAGGAGCGTGTTGAGAAAGCGGCGCCGCCCTTCACCCGGGCCTTTGACCAGCTGCAGGTCATCAGGCCAGAAGAGAACCACCCGCAGCGATCCCGTCATCTCGGTCGCCTGCCGGCTTCGACCATTGACCGAGAAGCGTTTGAGGGCACGGCTGCCGGCGCCCGCGGGCGTCACCGTAATCCTGGTTTCGAGGTCGTCGCGACCGTGGTCGGTTTGCACCGTGCACGTCACGCGCGCCGCAGCCTGACCGAAACGGACCAGTTCAGCCGCCTGCTGCGTTCGCGGCGACCGGGCCAGCGCGGTCAGCGCAACCGCTTCAAGGAGGTTCGTCTTTCCCTGCGCGTTGCCGCCGAAGAACACGGTGGCTGAGCGCTCGAGGGAGAGGTCGAGCTCAGGGTAATTGCGGAAATCAAAGAGTGAGACGTTGGAGAGGAACAAGAGGGCGTAAAAGGCTACATGGCAACGCGCACTGGCATGATGATGTACAGGTAGTCATCCTTACCCACTGGTCGGATGATCCCCGGGTTCAGCGGCCCGGTGAAGCCCAGTTGGACCTCTTCGGTGCCGAGGACGGCGAGCACGTCGAGAAGGTACCTGGAGTTGAAAGCCACCTGCAGGTCCTGGCCATCGACCTTGGCCTCGACGTCGGCGATATTCTGTCCCACCTCGCTGGTATTCGCCGTAAGCGTCAGCCTGTTTCCCTCGGTCTTGAACTTGATGACGTTGGCCGCGTCTTTGGAGAAGAGCGACACCATCTTGGTGGTGAAGAGCAAATCCTGGGTCTTGGCCGTGATGGTGGTCGTGCTCTGGGCAGGAATCACCTGCTGGTAGTTGGGATATGTGCCCTCGATCAACCGGCTCATCAGTTCGACATCTCCGGTCTTGAAATAAACCTGGTTCTTCTGCGGCCCGACGGTTACGTCGATCGCCTCGCCGCCCGGTCGCAGGATACGGCTGAGCTCGGTGAGTGCTCTTGCCGGGATGACCACCGTGTCCACGTCGCCCGCATCGCCCGAGACGTTGAGCGTTTTCACCGCCAGCCGGTGCCCGTCGGTCGCGGCCAGGGTCGCCCTGGCCCCGTTGAGCTGGACGTAGACACCGGTCAGTACCGGCCGGCCCTCGTCACTGGACGCGGCGATCACGGTTTGCTCGATGGCATCGCGCAACTCGGCCTGGTCGATCTTGACCTTGCGCCCCTCGCCACCCGATGGGACGGGAGGGAAGTCCGCCGGGTCGATGCCGCGGATGCTGGCGTCAAACTTGGCGCTCTTTAGGCTCAGAGACTGAGTCTTTTTGTCCAGGGCCATCGATAGCGGCTCGTTTGGATGCGAGCTCACGAAGTCTGTCAAAAGGCGCGCGGGTACGGTGATACCGCCCTCCTCCTGGACCTCCGCGGGAATCAACTGCCGGATCCCTATCTCGAGATTTGTCGCAGTCAGCTGCAGACCTTCACTCGAGGTCTGCATCAACACGTTGTTGAGGATGGGAAGAGTGGTTCGCGACGACACGGCTCGTGAGACGACGTGCAAGCCCTGCCCCAGGCTTCCGGCGGTTACGGTGACCTTCATGGTGCTCCTTGTCTACACGACCCGAGTCATTGAAGAACGATTATTGAGAAAAGAGAAGTAGTAGTAGGGCGGTGCAGAACGGGGAGAAAGCCCTTCCCAGAGTTCGAAACGACTTCAATTATAGGCCGTAAAAACTGTGCATCAAAAAACAGGTTATGAACCCTTTCAAGACTCACACACAGTCTCCACGTCCCTACCCCTGCGTTCTCCACAGCCATCAGTGGGAATAGAGAATCTCGCGGATTTTCCGCAGGTCTGACTGAAGTCGCTGGTCTTCGCGCGACTCGGTATTGATCTTCTCGTAGGAGTGCAACACCGTTGTGTGGTCACGCCCACCGAACGCCTGTCCAATCGCCGGCAGGGAGGATGCCGTCTCCTCGCGGATCAGGAACATTGCCACCTGGCGGGGGAAGACGATGTGCTTATCACGCCGCTTGCCCTTCATCTCTTCCATGCTTATGTGGTAGTAGCTGGCGACGGCCCTGGAAATGGTGTCCACCGAAAGGGTGCGCGCCTCGCTCGAGGGGATCACGTCCTGCAACAGCTTGGCAGCCATGTCGACATTGATGGTTTCGCGGTTGAGCGATGCGTGGGCGATCACCCTGATCAACGCCCCCTCCAGCTCTCGGATGTTCTTCTGGATTTTGTGAGCGATGAAGGAGATTACATCCTCGGGAACCAGGCGGGCGTAGGGTCCAACCTTCGACTTGAGGATCGCGACACGGGTTTCGAAGTCCGCCGCCTGGATGTCTGCGATCAATCCCCAGGAGAAGCGCGAGCGAAGCCGGTCCTCGAGCGTGGGAATCTCCTTGGGCGGCCGATCCGAGGAGATGACGATCTGCCGGTTGAGCTCGTGCAGCGCATTGAAGGTGTGGAAGAACTCCTCCTGGGTTCGATCTTTACCGGCCAGGAACTGGATGTCATCCACCAGCAGGACATCGACCGTCCGGTAACGGGTTCGGAATTCATTCATCCGTCCTTCCTGGATGGAGGTGATCATCTCGTTCATGAACTTCTCGCTGGTTACGTAGGCGACCTTGCGACGGTGGTGTTTTTCGATCACGGCGTGACCGATGGCGTGCATCAGGTGCGTCTTCCCCAGGCCGACGCCACCGTAGAGGAACAACGGGTTGTAAGCCTTGGCCGGCGTCTCGGCCACCGCCCGGCAGGCAGCGTGCGCGAAGCGCGAATTGTTCCCGACTACGAAATGCTGGAACTGGAATTTCGGGTTGAGCTGGGATGCCTCGTGGAGGACCGGGTCCTCGACCTCCTCGGCTGGCGGCTCTTCCGCCACCGCCACCGCCGATTCGCGGGTCGCTCGAGCCCCGTTGCTTGTCTCGGCAGAGACGCTGATCACCTCGAAGGCCACCGTGACGTCGCCCGACACTATCGCGGAGAGCGTCTCCTTGATCATCGCCGAGTAGCGATCCTCGAGCCAGTCCTTGGCTAGCTTGGTAGGCACTCCGATGCGGAAATCGTTGCGTTCCCGTCCTACCAGCGACGCGTTTTTGAGCCAGGTTTCATAGCTCGGCTTACTTAGCTGGAAGCGCAGCTCTTCCTGCGCCGCCTGCCAGATCTGCTCCGGATTCATACTCTCCTCCACACACGAAACGACTACTGGTTTGGAGAGCAAGGCCGGAACTGCGCGGCCACACGCGCCGGACGAAAACGAGGCCCATGGACGGCTTAGCGATGACGCAACTTATGCACAGACTTCCCACAAATGTGGAAAAGCGTATGGAGGTCTCCCCAGCCTTGTGTGAATAAGTTGTTGATGATTGAGAGCCGCAGCTCTCCAGGGCAGCGGAATCATAGCAAATGGATTTCCGGGGTGCAATACGAATTTCCGTACGGTGATCCGGCCCACCCGGTCTGGGCGGCGTGTTATCGTAGGACGCCTCATGAAGCGTACTCACCAGCCCAAGAAACGCCAGCGGGTCAAGGTCCACGGCTTCCGGGCCAGGATGTCGACGACCGGTGGCGTCAAGGTGATCAAGGCCCGCCGTCGCAAGGGCCGGCACGTGCTTACCCCGACCTCCAGCCGCCGCGCCCGCTAGGCGCAGCTCCGCCCGCCCCAGGCCAGTTGAATCAGCGCCAGCGCTTGCTCAAGTCGGCTGACTTCGACCGCGCTTTACGTACCGGCCGCCGGGCCGCTTCCCCCTACCTGGCCCTGTTCGTGAGCGATAATGATGTTGGTCGCCCGCGGGTCGGCCTGGCGGTAAGCCGAAAGCTGGGCAACGCCGTGGTCAGGAATACAATCAAGCGGCGCTTGCGCGAGGCGGTTCGACCGCTGGTTACGACGGCCCAGGAGGGCCGCGACGTTGTAATAGTGGCCAGGACGCGCGCGGTCAATGCCGAATTTGCGCGATTGCGCCAGGAGTTGGAGATGCTGTGGGCGAAAGGGTTCGGTAAGTGACCGGCCTCTCGCTTGGACTGATCAGGCTTTACCGGGTCACGCTTGGCCCGCTCTTCGGCATGGTCAGTGGTTGTCGCTACCAGCCGACCTGTTCCCAGTACGGCTACGAGGCGATTTCGAAGTACGGCTGGCTGCGCGGCTGGCCGATGGCGATCCGCAGGATAGGACGCTGCCACCCCTTCCACCAGGGCGGCTGGGACCCGGTGCCATGAACTTCAACGGCATCGGCGACGTGTGGCATCCGATCTGGCTCCTCTGGTGGACCATCATCGGGGTACCGATCCATGCCGTCCTCCAGGGTCTGCTCTCCGTTCTCAATAACAATCCGGTTGCGGAGGCGATCGGACCCTTCGGGATCGCGATCATATTCCTCACGATCCTGATCAAGCTGGTCCTTTCCCCGGTTTTCCAGTATCAGTTGAGTACCTCACGCCGGGTCCAGGCGGAGCAGCGCCGCATCGCCCCGCAGCTTGCGGCGATCAGAAAGAAACACAAGAAGGACCCTCAGAAGCTGAACCAGGAGACGATGGCGCTCTACAAGGAACACAACATCAATCCGCTGGCCCAGATGAGCGGCTGCCTGCCGGCCCTGGTGCAGTCGCCGATCCTGATCGCGCTTTTCTACGTAATCCGTGATGCCCACCAGACCCTTCCGATCCACAATTTCAGCTTCCTCTCGATCTCGCTCGACCACACCGCGCTGCAGAAAGGCCAAGTCTTCCTCGCCATCCTGTTGCCCATCCTGGCCGGACTGACCACCTTCGTCCAGACCAAAATGATGACGCCTGCGGGTGGCACCGCCGGCCAGGACCCGACCCAGGCCGCCATGACCCAGAACATGACGATGATCATGCCGGTGTTCATCGGTTTCATCTCCTTGCAGTTCGCCGCGGCGCTCGCCCTCTACTGGGTGGTCAGCAATCTTTTCAGCATCGGTCAGCAGTACTTCATCACCGGTTGGGGATCACTCTCGGTCCCCCAAGTCTTTCGAAAGGGGGCCGCAGCATGAGCAGCATCGAAACAACCGGCAGGACCGTTGACGAGGCGATCGAGAAGGCGCTCGAAGACCTCGAGGAGGCACGCGAGAACGTCGAGGTAGAGATCCTCGACCAGTCAGGTGAGGAGGCCAGGGTCCGGGTGACCCAGCACGAAACCTACGCCCGGAAGGCGCGCCAGGTGGTCGCCGAGTTGCTCTACAAGATGGGGATAAATGCCCAGGTCTTCATCCGCCAGGCCGAAGACCCGGTGATGATCGACATTTCCGGCGACAACCTCGGGCTTCTGATCGGCTGGCGTGGTGAAACCCTCCGCGCGTTTCAGACGGTGGTCAACCTGCTTCTCAACGAGGGCCGCAGCGATCGCCGCCGGCTGGTGGTCGATGTCGAGCACTACCGGAACCGGCGTGAGGAGACGGTCAAGGAGATGGCCCTGCGCCTCGCCGAACGGGTTCGCCGAACGGGTGAACGGATGACGATGGACCCGATGCAGGCCTATGAGCGCCGGATCGTCCACATCACGCTCGAAAAAGAACCGGGGATCAAGACCGAAAGCCAGGGCGAGGAGCCCAACCGCCGGGTTGTCATCCTGCCCGACGGCCCGATCGCCGCCCGCCGGCCGGCAGAGCGTCCGGCACCGGCCGCGGCACCGCCGCTCACTCGCGAGGGGGTTGGCTACGGCGACCGTCCCCGCTATGGTGACCGGCCGCGTTTTGGCGAGCGGCCCAGGTTCGGGGAGCGGCGCGCGGACTACCCCGAGGCTGAAGGCTCCAAGCCGGAGGGCTGACCCGGAGCCGAGCGCTCCACTTCTTGCAGGACGCTGCCCAGCGTCGCGGCGATCACCTCGGCGGGCAGCCCGTCATCAAGCGCGTCGCGCGCCTGAGCGATAGCGGCGCGAATGCCCGCCGTCGGAGCTTCCTCGGCGAGCACGCCCAGTTCCCCGGCCATCGACTCGGCCGGTCCGCTGCCGGAGTCCGAATCGGAATAGCTCCAGGCTTCGAGCCGCGCAATCAACTGCCGGACGCGGTCAGCGAAGCGAGAGGGCGGCCCATTCAGCCGGTTGAGGCGAGCCACCAACCGGTCGAGATCGCCGCTGGCGACGCGAAGCTCGAGCTGATCGGGTGGAGACCAGCAAACGGCGGCCGGCTCCCGGCCGGTTTCCCAGCGCCGGTACTCCAACCGGCCCGCCTGCGGGAGGTCGCCGAAGAGGGAGCTTGCCACGCCGGAGGCCCCCGGCCCCCTGACGGCGACGAGGACCTCCTGGCGGCGGTGCGTGAACTCGAATTGATCGCTCATACAGTCACATTTCCACCCGGCGCCA
>DASWQQ010000043.1:0-2581 GCA_036403615.1 Candidatus Dormiibacterota bacterium
CGCCAGGCTGGTCGATCTGCGACTGACGGATTCGCAGCTCTCCTCGATCCGCCCCAACCTGGTCCCCACGGTCTACCGCATGTTGCGCGCCTACCTGCCGCCCGACCCGGTTCGGAGTCATGCGCAGGCCGATGAGGAGACGGTTGGAAACGACTGATCTGCTTCAAAGACTCTTCTAACAATTACCGCAGCCCTCTAACCAGATCCGAACGACCTCCGTTTAGCGTGGCGGCCAGTCACCGAAAAGGAGGTCGCCCTTATGCTCCGACTTTCGCAACCGTGCGGCTCGGTACGCCTCGCTACTGCGATCGGGCTCGGTCTGCTGGCTGCGGCGTGCGGCACGCCTCAGTCATCCGGCAGCAGCCCGAACGGTATGGCGTCGCCCGACAAGCAGGTATTACGCATCAGCAGCACGACCGAGCCCAACAGCCTCGACCCCGGCCAGCAGACATTCGATTACGAAGGGATCATCGGCAGGAATACCTTCGAGCCGCTACTTCGGCCGAAGCCCGACCTCAGTGACGTGCAGGGCGCCGCTGCTTCCTCCTACGACATCTCTTCGGATGGACTCACCTGGACATTTCACATTCGGCAAAGCGCCAAATGGAGTGACGGAGTCCCGCTCAAGGCCGCCGACTTCGTTTATGGCTGGCAGCGCCTGCTCGATCCGAGCCTTGCCGCCGGCTACGTGGATCCCTTCTTCGACGGAACCGTTGCCGGCGCCCAGGGCTATGCCGCCGTGGACGCCAAGGATGCCGCCGCGGTTCAGACCTTTGTCCAGGGCCTGGGCCTTTCGGCGCCCGACGATCATACCTTCGTCGTCAAGCTGCAGCAGCCTGCCGGTTACTTCAAGTGGGTGGCCTCCCTCTGGGTGGCGGCGCCGATCCGAAAGGACATCGTTCTCAAGTACGGCTCCGACAAATGGGCAAGCGTTCCCTCGCAGGTGATCGGCAACGGCATGTTCAAGATCTCGGAGCAGGTTCCCAAGGATCACATCACCCTGGTGCCGAATGACAGCTACTGGGGCGACAAGCCGCACCTGCAGAAGTTGATCGTCTACTTCATCAGCGACCTGAACCAGGCATTCAGCAAGTACCAGACGGGCGAACTGGATATCCAGAACGTGCCACTGGCTGATGCCGACCTGGTGCAAAACGACCCCAAGCTCAAGACCGAGCTGCACAAGCTCCCGACACTGAGCACCTTCTGGCTGACCCCCAACCTGCACAAGGCGCCCTTTGACAATCCCAAGGTTCGCGAGGCGCTCAGCCATGCCATCGACCGCGTGGCGCTTGCTCGCGACCTGGCCAAGAACCAGTACCGGCCGGTGTCGACCTTTATCCCGGAAGGTATGAACGGCTATCAGTCGAGCCTCAAGGACGTGCAAAAATATGATCCCGCGGCCGGGAAGGCCGCACTACAGGCCTCCGGCGTGAGCGCCAGCGTGCTCAACGGTGTGCACTTCCTTACCCGGAATACCACCACCGCCAAACAGCTCGCCGAGTACATCACCGGGCAGATCAAGAGCAACCTTGGTCTCAACTGGACGATCGACGTCGTCGACAGCAAGACGGTGACCTCCCGACTACGTAAGGGGCAGTTCGATGTCTACGGACCCGACGGCTGGGGCGCCGACTACCCGGATCCCCAGGACTGGTACGACCTTTTCACCACCGGCGGATGTCACGGGACCAACTTCGGCTGCTGGAACAACGACGCCTACGACAAGCTGGTACAGCAGGCGGATAGCAGCAACAAAGACGCGGACCGGCTTGCCAAATACAACCAGGCTGGGACCATGCTCACCAACCAGTCGGTCGTTACCTTCCTCTACAACCGCACTGACTGGCAGCTGATCAAGCCCTACGTGAAGGGTTACCAGGCGACCCCGCTCGATGAGGCGATCTACCTTCCGGGCGACTTCTTCACCAACACCATCTACCTGACCAGCCACTAGCGAGTCCAGGCCGAGCGGGGCGCTCCCTACGCCCCGCTCTTTTTCCCCTCGTCTTCAGCAGGGTTGCCGTCACAGAACCGTTGCATCCCTGGGCATGGATCTGCTCCTCTTCCCGGTGATGCTGTTCGCCCTGCTTGCCCCGGCAGCGCTTTTCAGGGGCCGGCATCAGCTTCCCGAAGCCCTCGCGCTTGGCGCCCTGGTCTCGCTCGCCCTGTGGTCAGTGATCGCCTTCGGGCGCTTTCTTCTACTTCTGCCGCCCAGCTCATCGCGCACCCTGGGCCTCTTCGCCACGGCCCTGACGCTGGCGGGAGGGCTGGGTATCGCGAGCCTCTGCCTGCGCCGCCCGCGGCAGGCGGTGCGGCTCGCGGAAAACAGCCGGCGGCAGGTGCTTGTCCTGATCTGCGGTGCAGTCCTGCTTGCCATGGGTGTCGAGGCAACCCTGCCCCATTTCGGAATCGCCAACCTCTATTACGACTGGTGGGAGCATTTTGACCTCGCCCGCTTCTACTCCAACGGGGGAGACCTCTTCCGCCATTACCAGGATGGCTATACGGTTACCTCCAGGACGCCGGTTTTCAACCTCCTTACCGGTCTCTGTTTGACCGCCTTTGGCGACCGCTTCAG
>DASWQQ010000044.1:0-4842 GCA_036403615.1 Candidatus Dormiibacterota bacterium
ACCTCGGCGGAGCCGCTGGCGATCGCCGTCTCGCGCCGGTCCGCGCTTAGAAACTCGTCCACGTACTGGAACGAGGAGCCCTTGCCAGCGATCACCAGTGAGTGGGGCAGCACCGCCGCGCCGGCACCTGCCGACCAGAACTGGCTGACGAGCGGCCGGTCCACTACGATGCCGTCCGGAACATAGAGGAAGGTGCCACCGCTGAATAGAGCAGCGTGGAGAGCGGCGAACTTGTCCCGCTCTGGCTTCAGGGCGCTGAACAGGTACTGTTCCACCAGGCGCGGGTGCAGTCGTGCTGCCTCGCTCAGCGGCATGAAGATAACGCCCTTCTTGCTCAGCTCCGGGGCTAGCTCGACCCACGCCGGCGAGGTACCGCGTTGCCTAAGTACCGCGGCTGCGTCGCCTACGGCGCTCGACGGCGCGGCACCGTTCGGCTGTTGAAACGGGGCATAAGCCTCCATATCGAGACCCTTGAGGTCCGCCTGGCGCCAGTCCTCCTGGCGTTTGGTGTCCGGCAGGGCTGTGCTCTCGTAGACGTCAAACGCGGTCAGGCGCCGCGCACGAAGCCATCCCGGCTCGCTTTTGAGCGCGCTGAGTTGCTCGACCGCGGCCCGGTTGAAGCTCACTAGCCGATGGAGCCGGTCATTTCGAGCTGGATCAGGCGATTCAGCTCGACGGCGTACTCGATCGGAAGTTCCTTGGTGAAGGGCTCGATGAAGCCGTTGACGATCATCGTCTCCGCCTCGGCCTTGGTGATACCCCGGCTCTGAAGGTAGAAGAGCTGCTCGTCCGAGACCTTGCTGACGGTTGCCTCGTGCCCGATCTTGACCTGCTCCTCGTCCACCTCGGTGGTTGGATAGGTGTCCGAGCGAGACTGGTCATCGAGAAGCAGAGCGTCACAGCGGACGAACGACTTGGAGTTCTTCGCCCCGGGATAGACCTTGACCAACCCGCGGTAGGAGGTGCGCCCGCCATTCTTGGAAATCGACTTGGAGACGATGTTCGAACTGGTGTTGGGCGCAACGTGGACCGCCTTGCCACCGGCATCCTGGTGCTGGCCCTTTCCGGCGAAGGCCACGCTCAGCACGTCGCCCCTGGCGCCGGGCTCCATCAGGTAGATCGACGGGTACTTCATCGTGATCTGGGAGCCCAGGTTGCCGTCCACCCACTCCATGGTGGCGTCGCCATAAGCGACAGCCCGCTTGGTCACCAGGTTATAGACGTTGGTGGACCAGTTCTGGACGGTCGTATAGCGGCAGCGGGCTCCACGCTTGACGATGATCTCGACCACCGCCGAATGCAATGAGTCGGTGGTATAGATCGGCGCGGTGCAGCCTTCGATGTAGTGGACGAAGCTGTCTTCGTCGCAGATGATCAGGGTGCGCTCGAACTGACCCATGTTCTCGGCGTTGATCCGGAAGTACGCCTGGAGCGGGATCTCGACCTTGACGCCTTTCGGGACATAAATGAACGACCCGCCCGACCAAACGGCGCTGTTCAAGGCCGCCAGCTTGTTATCGCCGGGCGGAATGATGGTCCCGAAATACTCCTTGAAAAGGTCGGGGTGGTCCCGCAGGGCGCTGTCGGTGTCGGTGAAGATGACGCCCTTGGAGGCAAGCTCCTTGTGCAGGGAGTGATAGACCACCTCTGACTCGTACTGAGCGGCCACGCCGGCGAGGAACTTGCGCTCCGCCTGCGGCACACCCAGCTTGTCAAAGGTGTTCTTGATATCCGCCGGGACGTCGTCCCAGGTCTTGCCCTGCTTTTCCGTCGACTTCAGGTAGTAATAGATGTTCTGGAAATCGATGGTCGACAGATCGGCGCCCCAGGTGGGCATCTCCTTCTTTTCCCAGATTTGTAGCGCGCGCAGCCGAAACTTAGTCATCCATTCCGGCTCGTTCTTCATCCACGAGATCTCCTTGACGACCTCGGGACTCAAGCCTCGTTTCGCCTTGAAGACGTACTTCTCGGCGTCGAAGAAGCCGTACTTCTCCTTGTAGTTATCGCCAACGTCGATCTTCGGGATTACGGTTGCCATCTAGTGTGCCTCCAGGGCCGCAGGTTCCTTAGCAGGCTCCTTGACCCATTCCGAATAGCCTTTTGCCTCCAACCAGTCCGCGAGCTCGGGACCACCCGAGCGAACGAATTCGCCGTGCACCAGCACGTGGACGAAATCGGGTTTGACGAATTTGAGGATGCGAGTGTAGTGGGTGATGATCATCACACCGAGCTCGGGGCCGCGCATCCGGTTCACGGCGTCACTGACGAACTTGATGGAGTCGATATCAAGCCCGGAGTCGGTCTCGTCGAGGATCGCTATCTCCGGCTTCAGCACCGCCATCTGCAGAATCTCGGCTCGCTTCTTCTCGCCCCCCGAGAAACCCTCGTTGACGTAACGGCCCAGAAAGGAGTCGTCCATGCGCAGCACACCCATCTCGGTCTTGAGCATCGCCCGGAATTCCTTGACGTTGATCGCCTTGGACTTGTCCTTGCCGTCGTAGCCACGCTTGGCATTGATCGCCGTGCGCAGGAAGTTCGACATGGTGATGCCCGGCACGACGATCGGGTACTGCAGCGCCAGGAACATTCCGAGCTTGGCTCGTTCCTCCGGCTGGAGCTTGAGCACATCCTGGCCCTTGAAGAGGACCTCACCGCCGGTCACTTTGTAGTTCGGATGCCCCATCAGGGTGTAAGAGAGCGTGCTCTTCCCGGAGCCGTTGGGGCCCATTACCGCATGGACCTCGCCCTTGTTCACGGAAAGGGAGACGCCCTTGAGGATTTCACGTCCCTCAACGCTTACCCGAAGGTTCTTTATCTCGAAATCTGCCACGCCGTTACTCATTTTACCCGTGCCCTTTGAATTCAAATCCAATTCAGTCTTCACCGTCTGATTCACCGTCTAAAGCCACCCGCAACGTGTTGACCGAGAGGGTGGCACATTTCATCCGGGCCGGGCTGATCTGGATACCCAGCTCTTCCAGCAGGTCCTTGGTTGGAAAGGTCTTGAGGTCGTGCACCGGCTTGCCGACGATCATGTCGGTCAGCATCGACGCTGAAGCCTGGCTGATGGCGCAGCCGCGGCCCCGGAAGCGGACGTCTCCCACCCTGCCGTCATCGAGCTTCAGGTAGAGGGTGATGACGTCCCCGCAGAGCGGGTTGTCGCCCTCCTGGGTGATGTCCGCATCGGTCAACTCGCCGAAGTGATGCGGATTCTTGTAGTGCTCGAGAATTTGCTCGCGGTACAGATCGTCCATGGCCTTTAGCTGAACACCTTCTGCGCTTTCTGTATTGCATCGACCAGGTGGTCAACCTCGTCCTGCCGGTTATAGATGTAGAAGCTCGCCCGGGTGGTCGCCGCGACCCCGAGGCGGTCCATCAGCGGCTGGGTGCAGTGGTGTCCGGCCCGAACGGCAATGCCCTCGCGGTCTACGAGCGTGGCGAGGTCGTGGGGATGCACGTTCGGAAGCGTGAAGGAGATCGCACCGCCGTGGATCTCCGGGTCGCCCGGTCCATAGAGGGTGATGCCGGGGATATCCTGGAACTTCTCGAGGGCATAGTCGACGAGGGTGCGCTCATGCGCCCGGACGTGCTCCATGCCGAACTGACCCAGGTAGTCGACTGCAGCCCCCAGCCCGATGCCTTCGGCCACGCTTGGCGTGCCTGCCTCGAACTTCCAGGGCAGCTCGTTCCAGGTGGCCTCGGTCAGCTTGACGCGCCGGATCATGTCTCCGCCTCCGAGGAATGGTGGCATCGCTTCCAGCAGTGCCCGACGGGCCCAGAGCACGCCGATACCGGTCGGCCCGCACATCTTGTGACCCGAGAAGGCGTAGAAGTCGACACCGAGGTCCCGGACGTCAACCGGCATGTGAGGCACTGCCTGGGCTCCGTCGATCAGGACCAGGGCTCCGGCACGATGGGCCTTCTCGGTAATAGCTTTGATCGGGTTGATGGTGCCGAGCGTGTTGGACTGGTGCGTGATGGCGAGCAGTCGAATACCGTCGAGCTTGGCTTCCAGTTCGTCAAGCCGCAGCAGGCCCCGGTCGTCGATGCAGAGGAATTCGAGTTTGGCGCCGACCTCCTGCGCCAGCAGCTGCCAGGGGACCAGGTTGCTATGGTGCTCCATCTCGGTCAGCAGGATCCGGTCACCCGGCCGGACGTTCACCCGTCCCCAGCTGTAGCGGACCAGGTTGATCGCCTCGGTGGTGTTCCGAGTGAAGATGATTTCTTTAGGGCTGCCGGCGTTGATGAAGGTGGCGACCCGCTGGCGCGCCGATTCGTAGGCAGCGGTCGCCTCCTCGC
Source organism: Candidatus Dormiibacterota bacterium (assembly GCA_036403615.1). Lineage (GTDB taxonomy): Bacteria > Chloroflexota > Dormibacteria > CF-121 > CF-121 > JALYYC01. The sequence continues at coordinate 4,300 of DASWQQ010000044.1, forward strand.
TCAGGAGGTAAACCCCCCGGTGCGGGTTGGCGTTGTATCGACGGTAGTAATCGTCCATGACGTCGATCACGGCGGCCGGCTTCTGTGAGGTTGCCGCGCTATCGAGGTAGATCAGCGGCTTGTCCTTGACCTTCCGCGTGAGGATGGGGAAATCAGCGCGGACCGCCTCGACGTCGAGGGCGCGAGTCTGGATCATGCCGGCTGTCCCTCCTTCATCAGGTCGGCGACCGTTACCGACTGGAGGGTGGCGGTGATGGTGCCCTGGAGCTGCTCCCAAAAGGCGTGGGCGGAGCAGGGCGTGTCGGCATGGGTGCACTCGCCAGGACCACCGCCCTCCGCCAGGCAGCTGACCGGTGCCAGCGAGCCTTCCAGGCTCTTGACGATGTCAGCCATGGAAACGGTCTCGGGACGGCGGGCCAGCGTATAGCCGCCTTTGACGCCCATCCGGCTGGAGACCAGGCCGCCGCGCCGCAGCTGGCCGGCGATCTGCTCCAGGTACGGGAGGGGCAGGTTCTCCTGCCGGGCGAGATCGGTGAGCGGGAC
>DASWQQ010000045.1:0-8938 GCA_036403615.1 Candidatus Dormiibacterota bacterium
GCCTCCGGACCGATGATTGTCAGGCCTACGTCACGTTCCTTGACGAAGCGAACGATCGACGGCGCGTCGGTTGCCTCGATGTCCGTGTTGACCGCGATCGCCCCTGTGGCGGCATTTCCCGGGGCGCAGTAGACAGCAGTGCTGAGCTCGCTCTGCAGTGCCTTCCAGGTCAGCGCATGCTCGCGCGCGCCGCTCCCCACTATCAGGACTCTCACCCACCACCTCCCCATACCTCCCCATTAGGGGCAGGCGGACAGATTGATCTGCGGGCTATTCCCACTCGATCGTGGAGGGCGGCTTGGAGGAGATGTCATAGACGACCCGGTTGACGTCGGGCACCTCGTTCACGATCCGCGTCGAGATGGTGGCCAAAACCTCGTAGGGGAGGCGGGCCCAGTCAGCCGTCATGCCGTCTTCGCTCTGTACGGCCCGGATCGCGACCACGTTACCGTAGGTCCGGTAGTCCCCCATGACGCCGACGCTCTGGAGCGGAGTCAGGATGGCAAACGACTGCCAGAGGGAGCGGTAAAGTCCCGCGGCCTTGATCTCATCGACCACAATCCAGTCTGCCGCCCGCAGGGTCTCGAGGCGTGCGTGGGTCACCTCACCCAGGATCCGCACGGCAAGGCCGGGTCCGGGAAACGGCTGGCGATTAACCATGTCATCGGGTAGGCCCAAGGCGGAACCGATGGCGCGAACTTCGTCCTTGAAGAGGTAACGCAGCGGCTCGACCAGCTTGAAACGCAGGTCCGCCGGAAGGCCCCCCACGTTGTGGTGAGTCTTGATCCGATGGGCGCCGAAGGTGTCATGGCTGGTGCTCTCGATGACGTCGGGGTAAAGCGTTCCCTGCGCCAGGTAGTCGATCTGCCGGATCTTCGCGGCCTCGCGCTCGAATACCCGAATGAAGGTTGCGCCAATGCGTCGGCGTTTCTCCTCGGGATCCACAACGCCCTGGAGGGCCGTGAGGAAGTCGTCGCTTGCATCGACCACGCGGAGCTCTATTCCCAGGTGGCGAGCCATGACGTCCTCGACCCGGCGTCGCTCCTCGCGCCGCAGAAGGCCGTTGTCGACGAAAAGGCAGGTGAGCTGTCCCGGCAGCGCGCGGTGGATCAGTGTGGCGCAGACGGCAGAGTCGACGCCACCGGAAAGCGCGCAAAGCACATGGCCGTCTTTCACCCGATCCCGGATTGCTATCAATGCCTCATCGATGAAAGCCGCCGGCTTCCATGTTCCTCGGCACCCCGCCACTGAGTAGAGAAAGTTGTGCAGGATCTCACGCCCCTGTCGGGTGTGAACCACCTCCGGGTGGAAAGCGATCCCGAAACGCCCGGCGCCGTCACCCATGGCGGCGATTGGCGAGCCGGACGAGTGAGCCAGCCTGCGGAAGCCGGCAGGCGGTTTGAGAATGGTGTCGCCATGGCTCATCCAGACCGGGAGGTCCACCGGGAGGTCGCGGAAGATACCGGTCTCATCGTCCACCTGGACGTTCGCCGGGCCATACTCGCGCCGCTGGCTCGACGCTACCTCACCACCGAGCTGGTATGCGAGCAGCTGCATTCCGTAGCAGATGCCCAGCACCGGGACCCCGGAGTGGAGCACGGCCGGGTCGCAGAGGGGGGCGCCATCCGCATAAACGCTGGCCGGGCCACCGGATAGGATCAGGGCGCGCGGTGACCGTTCGCGGATCCTCGACCAAGGGGTGGTGCCCGGCACCAGCTCGCAGTAGACGCCCGCCTCACGCACGCGCCTGGCGATCAGCTGGCTGTACTGAGAGCCGAAGTCCAGGACAAGCACGACCTCCTGCGTGACGGGCGCCGCCACCAGGGTCGACGAGCTTGCGGAGGCTATGTCCCCATCCCGACTTGCTGTGCCTGCTGAAACAGTTTTCCCTCGCTCTGGATGGCGGGCGCGATCACGAGTTCGGTCTGCTGGAAGTCGGGCAGCGTGCGGGCACCACAGACGCCCATCGCGGAGCGCAGCGCGCCGACCAGGTTCTGCGTTCCGTCATCGACACGGGCGGGACCTACCAGTACCTCGCGAAGGGTCCCTCGCTGGCCGACTCGAATTCGCGTCCCTCGAGGAAGGTTGGGATCCGGCGTTGCCATTCCCCAGTGATAGCCACCTCCGGCCGCTTCGACCGTCCCAGCGAAGATGGACCCGATCATCACGGCGTCGGCACCAGAGGCAAAGGCCTTGGCGACGTCACCGCCGACTCGCATCCCGCCGTCCGTTATCACCTGGACACGGCGGCCGGTTTCCGATAGGTAGGTTTCGCGGGCGGCTGCCACATCGCTGGTTGCCGTAACCTGGGGGACGCCAACACCCAGGACACCGCGCGTAGTGCAGGCGGCACCCGGACCAACGCCGACCAGGATCCCGGCGATCCCCGTCTGCATCAGCTCAAGCGCTGTCTCGTACTCGACGCAGTTACCTGCCAGTACGGGAATGCGGAGGCTGGCGCAGAGTTTCTCGAATGAAAGTTGCTCATAGGAGCGGGAGACATGCCGGGCGGTGAGCACCGTCCCCTGCACCACCAGGCAGTCCGCGCCGGCTTCCTGGACTACCGAGGCTCGCCGGCTCGCGTGCGCGGGCACGGTAGACACCGCGATCGGAACGCCGGCCCGCTTGATGGCAGTAATCCGCTCGGCGATGAGGTGCTCGCGCACCGGTGCCTGGTACAGCTTTTGCAGGAGGCCATTGATGTGTTCCCGAGGTGCCTCAGCGATTTCCCGAAGCACGCTGGTCGGGTCCGGGTAGCGGGTCTGCAGGCCGTCGAGGTTAAGTACCGCCAGGCCGCCCAGGCGACCGACCTCGATGGCGAACCTGACGTCCACAACGCCGTCCATCGCGGCGGCCAGGATCGGCACCGCCAGCCGCAGGCCCCCGAACTGGACGCTGGTATCGACCTCGTCAGGGTTGATCGTGACCCGACCCGGAACCAGGGCGACCTCGTCGAAGCCATACGCCCGTCGGGCCTGTTTGAACCGGCCCAGTTCAAAGGTCTGGGCGGGAGCGGCCACCATGGACTTGATGGGCGCACGCACACTCATGTCAACCCACCGCGCAGCTTGCCGAACTCAAGGGGTATGCGTGTACCTCGTAACGACCTGGTTTCTCGGCATTATAACGGGAAGGGCTTTATGGCGCGCGAAAAAATTTCAGCGGTAGAACGGGTGCGAGCGGCGCTCGAGGCGGCTGGTGTCCAGTCGCGCATCGAGGAGTTCCCTGCCTCGACTCGGACCGCCCAAGATGCGGCGGCGGCCATCGGGACTTCCGTGGGGCAGATTGTGAAGTCGCTTGTCTTCCTTTCCGGCGCAGACCCGGTGCTCGTCCTGATGTCAGGAAGCAACCGACTGGACCTCGATCGCCTGGCAAGCATGACCGGGAGGGCAATCCGCAGAGCGGACGCAGAGACGGTCCGTACGGCCACCAGCTACGCGATCGGTGGGGTGCCTCCAGTAGGGTTTCCGTCAGCTCTGCCGACATTCATCGATCGCGACCTCGCACAGTACGAGGTGGTCTGGGCTGCGGCGGGCACGCCGCGACATGTCTTCGCGATCGGGCCCTCCGAGCTGCGCCGGGCCACCGCAGGGACTGAGGCCGACCTGAAGGTACTTCCCTAGGGGTAGATGCCCCGGATCGTGGTTGCCTGCGCCACCTTGTCGACGGCCAGCACGTAAGCCGCCGTACGCATGTTCACCTTCTTCTCGAGGCTGACCCGGAGCACCGCATCGAAGGCCTTCAACATGATGCGCTCCAACCGCTCGTTGATGTCGTGCTCGTCCCAGAAGAACTCCTGCAGATCCTGGACCCATTCGAAGTAAGAAACAGTTACGCCGCCAGCATTCGCCAGGATGTCCGGGATGACAAACTGGCCGTTGTCATATAGAACCTTGTCCGCCTCGGGCGAGGTCGGACCGTTTGCCCCCTCACAAATCACCCTGGCCTTGATGCGATGAGCATTTCCGGAGTGAATCTGATTTTCCAGTGCAGCCGGAACCAGCACCGTGACCGGCAATTCCAGCAATTCCGCGTTGCTGATGGTTTCGCAGACGGCCTGCCTGAGCCGTCCATTCAATTCTTTTTCCCGCACCACCTCGTCCAGGATGATCCCGCCATCGTTGTAGCAAGCTCCGTTCGAATCGCTTACGGCGATCACCCGACATCCCTTCTCAGCCAGCAGCTTGGCGGTGGTATAACCAACGTTCCCTACCCCCTGGACCGCGACGGTCGCATCTTCGGGCCGGATTTTCAGATGCTTGAGGGCAGCCATCGTGGTCAGCATGCAGCCGCGGCCGGTGGCCTCAGGCCGGCCTTCCGACCCGCCGATTCCCAGAGGCTTCCCAGTTACGACCGCGGGGACTGAGTGCCCCGCGTGCATGCTGATCGTGTCCATCATCCAGGCCATGATCTGGGCGTTGGTGTTGACATCCGGAGCCGGAATGTCGCGGTCGGGCCCAATCATCATGCTGATTTCGCTGGTATAGCGGCGGGTGAGATTCTCCAACTCGTTGCGGCTCAGCCGCTTGGGGTCGAGGACGACGCCACCCTTGGCACCGCCGTAGGGAATACCGACGACGGCACACTTCCACGTCATCCACATGGCAAGCGCCTTGACCTCTTCGATCGTGACATCAGGATGGAAGCGGATGCCGCCCTTGGCGGGCCCGCGGTCGATATTGTGATGCACCCGAAAACCCTTGAACATCTCGATCGAGTGATCGTCCATCAGGACGGGGAAGGTGACGGTCAGCTCCCGTTTGCATTCCCGTAGAACTCGCGCCATGTTCGGGTCGAGACCGAGGACGTCGGCAGCGATATCGAACTGCTGCTGCGCGATCAGCCAGGGATTGGCGTGACCCGGATCCGCTTCGGCAAACCCCTTCTTGGGGAGAACCTCTACCTTTTGAGCCATTCTTCCTCCTGCTATTGACGGTCGAGCCTCGGATCGGCATTCATTACACTACACGGCACCGTGACGCCGCGGATGACCGTGCTGGCGAGCCTTTCGCTTGCCACCTTTCTCGTGGCGGGGCTCGCAGCGACCCAGTTTCGAAGCCAGCCACTGCCGCCTTCCAATCGCCTGGCCAGGGACGAGGCGCTGAGGAAGAGCGTCAACGGGCTCGAAGATCAGAACCGGCAGCTCAAGACTCGGGTCCAGGGCCTCCAGGCCCAGGTGAAGGCGCGGGAAGACGAGAGCGCAAAACGCTCCAGCGCGGCACAGCAGGTGAATGCCCGGCTGGACGACCAGAAAGCGGTTGTAGGCCTGGTCCCACTTCACGGGCCCGGACTGACCGTGACCCTCCACGACGGCAAGGATCCGAACGATCCCACCGACCGCTCGCTCGGCTGGGTGATCCACTACCAGGACCTCCAGGACATCGTCAACCTGCTCTGGGCCAGCGGCGCCGAGGGTGTCGCCGTCAACGGGCAGCGGATCGTTCCTTCCACATCCTTCTTCTACGCCGGCGTCAACATCCTCCTGAACAATGCCAGCCGGATCACGGGTCCATACACGATCACCGCGTTAGGGGATCCGGGAAGCCTGACTAAATCGCTCGGCAACCGGGATCAGCTCGCTGAGCTCAAGAGCCGCAGCCGGATATACGGGTTGGGGTTCTCATGGCTGCGCGGCACCCGACTGACCATCCCGCGTTACGACGCCACCTTCTTGTTGAAATATGCACAGCCGCTCGGCTGAAGGCACGGCGCGGGCGCAGCGGCTGATCGCGGTCAGCATCATTGCCCTGGCGCTCGGCTTCCTGCTGGTGGTCCAGCTCCGCTCCCAGGCGGTGGTTGCCCGAACCCTGGCATCGCAGGATGACACCAGCGTCGCTCTCCTGATCAACGACCTCAACCGGGCCAACAACCAGCTGATCCAGCAGAGCGCGGCCCTCACTCAGCAGGAAGCGGCCCTCCAGCAGGCGCTGGTGGCGGGGGGAACGGACTCCAAAACCATTGAGCGTGAGCTCGTCGTCCTTCGTGAGGTGGCAGGCGAAGTACCGGTAAAAGGCCCGGGGATTGAAATTCACGTCGACGGCACGATCATGGATTTCGAGCTGCAGGACGCACTCAACAGCCTGCGGAACGCGGGCGCCGAGGCCTTCTCCCTCAACGGCAACCGCATCGTCAGCAACACCCCGATCCAGAGCCGGGGCCAGCTACTCGAGGTCGGCGGAAAGAGCGTCCGAGCCCCCTACGTCCTGCTCGCGATTGGAGATCAGGACCAGCTCTTCTCCGCCGCCGGGGTCGCCGCCACCAGCCTCCAGACCAGGTTGCAGGTGGACATCGCGCGAAAGCCCGAGCTGGCCATCACCGAGGTGATCACGCCCCACCCCCTGATCTACGCCCAACTCGGGCAGTAGGATGTAGCGCGTGACGCGCCCGGTGGAGTTGCGCAGCGATACTTTCACCCTCCCCACTGACGAAATGCGCCAGGCGATGGCTACTGCCGAGCTCGGCGATGACGTCTGGGACGAGGATCCAACCATCCACCGCCTCCAGCAACGCGCCGCCGAGATGGTCGGAAAGGAAGCCGCTCTATTCGTTCCCAGCGGGACCATGGGCAACCTCTGCGCCCTGCTTGCCCATACCCAGCCGGGTGATGAGGTGCTGGTCGAGGCGGAGAGCCACATCTTCACCTCGGAGGTTGCCGGAGCAGCAGTGGTCGGCGGCCTCCAGCTTCGACCGCTCTCCACAGCGGACGGCCGGCTTCGTCCTGAGCAGGTTCGAGCTGCCATCAGACAGCCTGACATTCATGAGCCGAGAAGTGCCTTGGTCTGCCTCGAGAACACTCACAACCGCCAGGGCGGCATCTGCGTCAGCGCCGCACAGACACAGGAGGTTGCCGCCCTCGCCCACGCTGCCGGTATGGCCGTTCACCTCGACGGCGCACGTATCTTCAACGCCGCCGTCGCCCTGCAGGTGGACGTCAGGGAACTGACCGAACCGGTGGACTCCGTCATGTTCTGCCTTTCCAAGGGACTCAGCGCTCCAGTGGGCTCGATCCTCGCCGGCGGCGGCACCTTTATCGAGCTGGCAAGGCGACGGCGCAAACTCCTCGGAGGCGGGATGCGACAGGCGGGCGTGCTGGCGGCCGCCGGGCTCCTCGCACTCGATCGCATGGTCGATCGACTGGCGGAAGACCACGCCAACGCCCGCCGCCTCGGTGAGGGCCTGCAGGGGATAGCCGGAATCGACGTGGACCTTTCCCGGATCGAAAGCAACATGGTCTTCGGTGACTGCCGGCCACCGCTGACGGCGCGCCAGTTCATCGATCGCTGCCGCCAGGAAGGGGTGCTGCTCGACCAGGCTAGCCCGCAGCGCTGGCGGATGGTTACCCATCGGGGCGTGTCGGCGGCCGACGTCGAGCGTGCCATCGAGGCCGTCCACCGGGTGATGGGAAATAAGAGGGTGGGCCTCAAGCAGTCCGCCTAGCCGCTGTCGGAAGACCGGAAAGATGGCGCATCCGGGCTTCGGACTGGCGTCTACAATGCGGGCAGTGGCTCACGCCATCTATTGCTTCCTCGACGGCGAAACGCTCCACGGCGAGTTGCCCAAGGGGGAGCTCGACACGCCGGTGGTCGAAACTCGTATTCACAATCTCGGTACGAACAACCGCGGCGCCTTCGTACCGGTGAACAGCCTGAAGTATGTCCTGCTCGACTCGCGGGCCCCCTCGAGCCAGATCGACATGACACGCTACCAGCGGATCGCGATCCACTTCGTAGACCACGAGGTCCTGCGGGGCTACAGCATGCGCGAGATGCGGCCCTCGCGTTACGGCGTGACCCTCTCGCTCGTCTCCCCGGACCAGAGCGAGGTCAAGGACCTGGCCATTCCGTTCACCGCTCTCAAGGGGATCTTTTACCTCAAGACCTGGGAGGGAGGCGAGTCGCCGATGCTCGAATCCGACTGGGTGCCGCGCGTTCTCGAGGACCGGGAGAAGGAGCAGGTCCGCCGCCAGTACGGAGGGACCGAAAAGCCCCGGCACCGGATGCCGTTGCTGGAACGGATTATTCGCCGCCGGAAGATAGCCGATTAAGGCACCCGTGACCGGCACGGGCAGATTGATATGGTGAACCCCGATATGCGGCCTGCCGCCCTGCCCCCTTCGGCGGGCACCCAGCGGTCAGCGCTGCGCGACCGTTTCCTGGACCCGCGCACGCTCATCTCTTTCGCCATCCTGGCCGTCGTCCTCTTCGTCGTTCTGACCCACGTGCAGCTCGATTACGGGGAGAGCCTGCGCGCCATCGGCCAGACGAACCTGCTGATCTACGCAACCGCTTTCCTCGCCTTTTACCTGTCCTTCGTCGTGAGGACGGTCCGCTGGGAGGTGCTGCTTCGCAATACCGGCGAATCCAACCGCTTCGGCGAACTCTTCCACATCATCATCCTTGCCTGGTTTGCCAACTGCGTCCTCCCCGCCAAGATGGGCGACTTCTATCGCGCCTACCTGTTACGCCAGCAGACCGAGGTGTCAGGCTCCAAGGGACTGGGCACCATCTTCAGCGAGCGCGCCCTCGATTTCCTGGTCCTGATGAGCTTGCTGGTCATCAGTGGATTCATCAGCTTCCGTTCCACAATTCCTTCCAAGTTCGTCCCGGCGCTCGCTGTGGGCGTCGCCATCGCACTTGCCCTGATCCTTGGACTGCTCGCCCTACGTTTCACCCACCGCCAACTTGGGTCGCTTCTACCGGAACGCTTTCGCGAGCGCGCCACGCGCTTCAGGCATGGTCTGCTCAGCGCCTTTCACGGTCGCGTACCATTGCTTCTCGCTTTGACAGTTACCGTCTGGATGGCAGAGTCGGCGAGGCTCTTCCTGGTTGTCCAGGCCCTCCCTTTGCACGTTTCCCTGAACCTGGCACAGATCGTGTTCATCGCCCTGGTCGCCTCTCTCCTGACCACCATCCCCGCCCTTCCCGGAGGGCTCGTCCTG
>DASWQQ010000046.1:0-1984 GCA_036403615.1 Candidatus Dormiibacterota bacterium
GAGTCACCTGCTCGGCCACAAGAGCGCGAGACGTAAGCGGCAGTACAGCAAGCTGCTGGTGCTGACCGGCAAGGACGCTCGGCGGTTGCGCCGGACAGCGCCGTATCTGGAGGGAAAGTGAGATGCCGCGCGTAAAGAGAGGGGTCACCGCCCACCGTCGCCATAAGAAGATCCTCGCCCTGGCCAAGGGCTACCGGATGACACACCGGACACTCTTCCGGCCGGCGAACGAGGCCGTCCTGCACGCCCTCGAGTACGCCTATCGCGACCGTCGGGCACGCAAGCGGGACATGAGAAAGCTGTGGATCGCCCGCATCAATGCCGCGACGCGAAGCCAGGGTGTGCCTTACAACCAGTTCATGCACGGGCTCAAATCAGCCGGGGTCAACATCAACCGGAAGATGCTTGCTGAACTGGCCGTTCGTGATGCGGCCTCTTTCACTCAGCTGGTCGAGATCGCACGTACGCCCACCAAGGCTTAACATTGGGGGGCACGATGTACCCAGCGCTGCACTTCGCCTTTATCGAGCCGGCGCCGGGCCGGCTCGGGTTGCGCTAGCGCCGCTCAACCCTACAGCACCCGTCCGCCGGCCACCCCGTGGTGACAATTCGGCGCACTCGGGAGGTTTGTAAACGTGCAGCAACGTGACGGAGAAAATTTTGAGGCTCTTCTCCAGGGCGCCCGCGAACAGATCGCGGCGGCACCCGACGAGACGGCCCTGGAGAGGCTTCGGGTTGAATTACTGGGAAAGAAGGGGGCAGTCACAACCGCTCTGCGCGGCGTTGGAACGCTGGCATCGGACCAACGAGCCGCGGCCGGCGCGCGTGCCAATCAGGTCAAGGCCGAAATCGAGTCCATGCTCCAAGGCCGCGCACATCAGCTCCAGGCGGCAAGGCTTGAGTCTCTTGCCGAGGAGGAGTGGGCGGACGTCACGTTCGTTCCCGGCGCCGAGCGTCGAGGTCACCTCCATCCGCTCACCCTGATCCTGCGCGAGGTCAAGGCGATCTTCTCTCGCCTGGGCTACGAGGTCGCAGTCGGCCCCCAGGTCGAGGATGAGTACCACAACTTCGAAGCGCTGAACATCCCTGAGGATCATCCGGCCAGGGAAACCATGGACAGCTTCTACCTGCAGGGAGCTGCCCTCTTACTGCGGACTCATACGTCGCCGGTACAGATCCGCTTCATGGAAGGCCACCGGCCACCAATCCGGATCATCGCGCCCGGAACCGTCTACCGCCGAGACGCCACGGATCCCGCTCATGGATCTCAGTTCAACCAGTTCGAGGCACTCTGCATTGATCGCGATATCCGTCTCTCGGACCTGAAGGGCACGATCGAATACTTCGCGCGATCGCTCTTTGGCCCAGATCGCCGGATCCGAATCGTAGGCGACCACTTTCCATTCACCGAGCCGAGCATCGGTGCCGCCGTTTCCTGCGGCATCTGTGGCGGCAGCGGCTGCCGGAGCTGTAAGAACGGATGGCTCGAGATCATGGGAGCCGGCATGGTGCATCCGCAGGTCCTTCGCAACGGCGGGATCGATCCGGGCGAGTACAGCGGTTTTGCCTTCGGCGCCGGCCTCGACCGGCTGGCCATGCTCAAGTACAACGTGACCGACCTCCGCCTCTTCCTGGACAACGACGTCCGCTTCCTGAGGCAGTTCTGACGTGCTCTTCTCCCTGAGCTGGCTGAAGGAGTATGTCGAGCTCCCCGAGCTGTCGGTGCTATCCGAGCGGCTGACCCGCGCTGGCAGCGAGGTGGAAGCCGTGATTGAGCAGGAGATCGACGTCCAGGGCGTGGTAGTCGCCAAGGTCGTGGAGCTCCGGCCTCATCCCAACGCGGACAAACTTCAGCTTGCCAGGGTGTCCACTGGGAGAGAACAGCTGGAGGTGGTGACCGGTGCCACCAACCTTAAGCTCGGCGTCCTGGTCCCCCTCGCGACCAAGGGGGCCCGCCTGAAGGACCGGAAGATCGAGAGCCAGG
>DASWQQ010000047.1:0-10763 GCA_036403615.1 Candidatus Dormiibacterota bacterium
TTGCCCTGTACGATCTTCTCCACCACGGCCGGCGGCTTCTTGGCGTCGGCAGCCTGGGCTTCGAAGATCTTGCGCTCACGCTCGACAATCTCCGCCGGCACCTCCTCTCGCCTCAGGTACCTGGGCTCGGCCGCGGCGATATGAACCGCGATCTCATGGGCAAGGTGGCGGAACTCCTCGTTGCGGGCCACGAAGTCACTTTCACTGTTCAGCTCGAGCAGCACACCCAATTGATGGTTGTGATGCATGTAGGTCGCGATCAGGCCCTGGGCAGCCACCCGCGTCGACTTGGAACCGGCCTTGGCAATCCCTTTCTGGCGCAGCCAATCCTTGGCTTTTTCGAAGTCACCGTTGCACTCCTCGAGGGCCCGTTTGCAGTCCATCATGCCCGCCCCGGTTGCCTCCCGGAGTGCCTTGACCTGGTCGGCAGAGACAGCCATCTACTTCTCGTCGTCCAAAGCTTCGTCCTCATAGAACTCAGCCTCGTCAATAGTGGGCATGCCGGCCAGACCTTTCTCATCCTCTTCTTCCTCGTCCTCGGCAAACTCGAAATCCGTGACGGGGATTTCCGGCGCAGCCACCAGCTCGTCAGGGCTGATCAGCTGGCGGGCTTCGAGAGCGGCGTCCGCGATCTTGGAGGTGATGAGCTTGACCGCCCTGATGGCGTCGTCATTCCCGGGAATGACATGGTCAATCTCGTCCGGGTCGCAATTTGAATCGGTGATCGCGACCAGCGGAATGCCGAGCTTGCGAGCCTCGGTGACAGCAATGTGCTCCTTGCGAGGGTCGACGACGTAGACAGCTCCGGGAAGGCGCTTCATCTCAGACATTCCGCCAAAGAAGCGCTCCAGTCGCTGATATTCCTCCTCGAGCTGGGTAATCGCCTTCTTGCTGCCGGTGAAGCCGCCGTCATTTCGAATCGCCCGGAGGCTGTTCAGGCGGTCGATCTGGCGGCGCATGACGGTAAAGTTGGTCAGCATGCCGCCCATCCAGCGATGGTTGACGAAGGGCATCCCCGAGCGTCGGGCCTCGAGCTCGATCGATTCCTGGGCCTGTTTCTTAGTTCCCACGAACAGTACGGTCCGTCCAGTGCCGACGACGTCCTTGACCCAGGTCGAGGCATCGTCCAGGAGCTTCACGGTTTGCTGGAGGTCGATGATGTGGATTCCGTTGCGAGCGGTGAAGATGTAGCGCTTCATCTTCGGGTTCCAGCGGCTGGTTTGGTGCCCGAAATGGACGCCAGCCTCGAGCAGCTGTTTGAGCGTGACGAGTGGCATGCGAGAGTCCTCCTTGTTTTAACGCTTCCGCCTCCGTCGCTCGACGGCCGGACCCTGTCGGGCAACCCGGCACGCCGTCAGGAGGCGTGTTTAATCCGCGGGCATGAGTATAACCTGCCCTGTCAGGCGGCAGGAGCGGTCGGCTTTCTCGTCCGTGAACCGCGCGGCGGTTTGCTGCTCGTTTTCGCCGCACGCTCCGGTTTGCAGGCTGGATAGTCCGAGCAGCTTTTGAAGTCGCCGTACCTGCCCTTGCGCATCACCTGCGGTTTGCCACAACGCGGACAGGGATCGTCGAGAAGCAGTTCGCTGGGCTCCGGCGGGATGATCGTCCGCGTGCCACCCTCCAGGTAGCGGCACTGGGGGTAGCCGGAACAACCTATGAATGTGCCGAAGCGACCGCTGCGATTGAGTAGTGCCTTGCCGCATTTCGGGCAGACGCGGTCCGGGACGACGTCCGCGGGGTTGATCTCGCGCTTGACATAGCGGCATTTCGGGTAGCCGGAGCAGGCGACAAAGGGACCGCGCTTACCGGTCCTCTCGACAAGCGGCTTGCCGCAGGTCGGGCACGGCTCGCCGGTTTCTTTGGGCGGCGCCGCCTTTTCCTGGCCTTCACGGCCCTGGATGTAATCGCAGCTGGGATACAGCGAGCAGCCGACGAACTGTCCCATCTTGCTCATCCGGAAGACGAGCCGGCCGTTCCGGCCCTCGTCCTTGCATTTGGGGCAGTCCTCGCCCGTTTCGCGCATCGGCACCTTGACCCGCTCGGTGGCCTCAGCCTTGGTGAGAGTCTTCAAAAATGGCTTGAAGAATTCGCGCACGATCGGCACCCATTGCCGGCGCCCTTCCTCGACGTCATCCAGTTCCTCTTCCATCTCGGCCGTGAATCCGGCATCGACGATATCGGGGAAATGCTCGACCAGCCAGGAGTTGACCGTCTTGCCCAGGTCAGTCGGGCGGAGGCGCCGTTCCTCCTGCTCAACATAGTGGCGGCTCTGAATCACGTCGATCGTGGGGGCGAAGGTGCTGGGCCGTCCGACACCGAGCTCTTCCAGGGCCTTGATCAAGGAGGCCTCCGAGTAGCGCGGTGGTGGTTGGGTGAAATGCTGCTCCGGCTTCAGTTCACGCAGATCGAGTCCCTCGCCAACCGTCAGCAGTGGCAGCTCCTTCTCTTCGTCGTTCTCGCTGTCGCGCTCCCAGACCCTGTAGAAGCCGTCGAACACCAGCACCGATCCGGCGGCGCGGAACAGCCAGCTCCCGGCGCCGATGTCGACGCGGGTTTGCGCAAAACGAGCCGGCGACATCTGGCTGGCGGTGAATCGCTGCCAGATCAGGCGATAGAGCTTGAACTGGTCCGGCGTAAGAAAATTCCGAACCGAGTCGGGCGTTCGACTGACGTCCGTCGGACGGATTGCCTCGTGAGCGTCCTGCACGGTCCCCTTTGACTTCCATTCCGCTCGGTCCCGACGGGCATAGGTCGGACCGAACTGATCGGTGATGAACCGGCGGGTCGCGACCACCGCCTCCTCGGAGACGCGGAAGGAGTCCGTTCGCATGTAGGTGATCAAACCAACAGGACCCTCGGTGCCCAGCTCGATGCCCTCATAGAGCTGCTGAGCCAGGCTCATCGTCCGGTTCGGCTTGAATCGCAGGCGGTTGGAGCCGTCCTGTTGCAGCGTGCTCGTTTTGTAAGGCGGAGGGGAGTTTCGAGTCGTGTCCTTGGTCTCGATCGAAAGGACGCTGTAGGTTGCGCCTTCCAGCTGTGCGATCACCTCGCGGACCTGCGGCTCGGCGGTCAGCTCCGCCTTGTCTTCTCCCTGCTTACCGATAAAGCGCGCAGGGAAAACGCGATCAGAGCCTTCCCGCTTTACCAGCAGGGCGTCGAGAGTCCATGACTCGACCGGGATGAAGCGCTCGATTTCCTCCTCGCGTTCGCAGACCAGGCGCACGGCGACGGACTGGACACGGCCGGCACTGAGTCCTTTTCGAATCTTTTTCCAGAGGAGGGGACTGAGCTTGTAGCCAACCAGCCGATCGATTACCCGCCGCGCCTGCTGGGCGTCGACAAGGTCCTGGTTGATCGGTCGGAGTGCCTTCAAGGCCTTCTCTACTGCAGTAGGCGTGATCTCGTGCAGCTCGATCCGTCTTGGTTCTGTGAGCTTGAGGACGCTGGCCAGGTGCCAGGCGATCGCCTCGCCTTCGCGATCCGGGTCCGAGGCAAGCAGTACTTCAGAAGCACCCTTCGCAGCCGTTTTGAGGTCGCGAATCGTGTTCTCCTTTCCCGGAATCGTGACGTACTCGGGCTTGAAGGCGTCGTCGAGATCGATCCCAAGCGTGCTCTTGGGAAGGTCGCGCACGTGACCCATCGAGGCACGTATCTCGTACTTTCCGCCCAGGTAGCGCCCAAGCGTCTTTGCCTTTGCTGGTGACTCTACGATGATCAGTGGATTTGCCATTTCAGTTCAAGGGCGCCGGGTTACCGCACCGCAGTCGCCGATTATATAGTTGCCCATTTCCAATAAAGTCAAGCGGCGGCTGACTTCCTTGATGTCGAGATTCAAGATCAAAGCCAACTCGTCATGATGGCGCGGTTCTACCCAATCGAGCAATTCCCAAACGGCCCTGAGATCAGGGTCGGCCGGGCCTGACTTGCTCCGTTGGGATGCCCGGGGGGGCGTAACTGTCGCCTGGCTGATCGCGGCGACGGCCGGAAACTCCTCCAGCACATCCTCGACCGTTTGCAATAATTTCGCGCCGTCCTTGATCAGACGGTGCGGACCTACCGCCACCGGATTCTCGATGCTCCCCGGTACACAGAAGACCTCCCGATTGGCCTCCATCGCCATTCGCGCCGTGATCAAGGCACCGCTTCGCTCGGCCGCCTCGACCACGATGACGCCGAGGCTCATCCCGCTGATGATGCGGTTGCGCACGGGGAAACGGCTCGGAAGTGGTGGGGTACCCGGCTCGGCTTCGGTAACCACGGCGCCCGCGACCGCTATCTCTCTGGCGAGATCGACGTGCTCGGGCGGATAAATCTCATCGAGCCCGGTCGCGAGCACGGCAACCGTCGGCATCCTCCCGTCGAGCGCGCCGCGATGGGCCGCCGCATCCACGCCGCGAGCAAGCCCACTGACAACTATGAAACCTTTATCAGAAAGTTCCTTTGCCAGGCGGCGGGCAGTGCGCGTCCCGTAAGGTGTTGCGCGACGCGATCCAACGATCGCAATCATGGGAGCCGCCGGTAGACGTCCATCCACATAGAGGTGGTCCGGGGGATCGAAGATCTCGCGCAAGAGGACGGGATAGTCCGAATGATGGCGATCGACGCGGGATACCGTCACCCACTTTCCCGGTACTGCAAGGCTTCGGCCAGGTGAGGAAGTTCGAGTTCCGGCGAGCCCTCCAGATCTGCGATCGTCCTGGCGACGCGAAGCACTCGATGGATGGCCCGGCCGCTGAGACGAAGACGCTCCGCCGCCGTCTCCAGCAGGTCACGCGCCGCGGCAGGGAGCTGCGCATCCCGGCGGAGCATCGGCCCGGTCAAGCTGCCGTTCAGGGGACCGCGCGGTCGTCGCGCCTGCTGGCGTGCACGCGCCTGGAGCACACGCTCGCGCACAACCCCACTCGGCTCGCCGTCGCCCGACTGTCCAAGCAGCTCACCCGCCGCCTGCCTCAGGACTCGGACCTGCAGGTCGATACGGTCGCGGATCGGCCCGGAAATCCGGTCCCGATACCGGGCGCGAGCCAACGGCGTGCATTCGCAAACGCGCCCAGGATCGCCGGCAAATCCGCAGGCGCATGGATTCGCCGCGGCGACCAGGATGAAACGGCCGGGAAGCACGGCATGTCCCCTGGTGCGGGCTACCGCCAGCCGGCCCTCCTCGAGTGGCTGGCGAAGCGCCTCCAATGCGTCCCGGCGGAATTCGGCGAACTCGTCCAGGAAGAGGATTCCCCTATGGGCACGCGTGACCTCGCCGGCAAGCGGCACGCTTCCACCGCCGCCGACCAGGCCGGCGGGAGAGATGCTGTGATGGGGTGAGCGAAAGGGCGGGGTACGGAGCAAGCCGCTGCCCGGCGAGAGCAGGCCCAGGCAGGAGGCGATGGTGGTTACCTCCAGAGCCTCCTCGAGGGTCAACGGCGGAAGCAAGCCAGGCAACGCCCGGGCCAGGAGCGTCTTACCGGCCCCGGGCGGTCCCATCATCAATAGATGATGGGCTCCGGCCGCGGAAATCTCGAGCGCCCGCCTGGCGTGGGGCTGACCCGATACGTCGGCAAGATCGACCAACTCCGGTTGCTGGCTGGTCGGCTCATCTGGGTGGGCGCCCCCGGCTTCGGGCAGTGGAGCGCCATCCTTCCAGTGATCGATCAATTCCCTTAAGTGACTCACCGGAACAACCGTCTGGTTGGTGGCTAGTCGCGCCTCATGGAGATTTGCCTGCGGAACAAAGAACCGGCGCGCGCCCAGCCGCTCCAGGTGGGCGGCAATGGCAAGCACCCCACGCACCGGGCGCACTCGGCCGTCAAGGGCCAGCTCACCCAGCCACGCCGCATCCTGCGGCAATCTCCGTTCCATGGCTGCGGCCACGACGGCGGCTGCCATGGCGAGGTCGAAGCCGCTACCGAGCTTGGGTAGCTGGGCCGGTGCCAGGTTTACCGTCACCTTCCGGCCGGGGAACTCGAAGCCGCTGTTGTTGATCGCGATCTTCACCCGCTCACGAGCTTCCTGCAAAGCCCGGTCGCCCAGGCCGACGATATGGAAACCGGGCAGACCCTCGGCGATGTTGGCCTCGACATCGACCCTTACCCCCTCCAGCCCGAAGACGGCGCCACAGAGAGCGCGGGCCAGCATAGCCTTTTCATCCTACACTATTTTGTGTATTGGCTCCGACATAAGCTGGCCGGGGACGGACAATTGCGCCATGCCCTTAAAGAGGCTCGCCGCTCGCGCCGCGGGCTGGTTGACCACGATCCCCTACCGGATCCCAGGTGACCGGATCGCGATCGGACCTGGCCTGCTTGGAAATGGACGGCTACGGATCAAAGGTCCGGGTCGCGTGGTGCTGGGAGCCGACCTCAACGCCTGGTCCCACGCTGAGCCGAACCGGCTGATCACGACCGCGCCCGGGGCCTTCATCCGGGTCGGCCGCAACGTCCGCCTCAACGGCTGCACCCTGATCGCAGCCGACTCGATCGTGGTCGGCGACGACTGTGTGCTCGGGTCCTGCGAGATTCGGGACCACCTGCCGGACTTCAGCCTGACCGGCCGGCCCTACTCACCGAGGCGGGCGAGGGTTGTACTCGAGGACAACGTCTGGGTCGGCGGCCAGGTGTCGATCCTGCCCGGCGTCACGGTCGGAAGGAACTCTGTGATCGGCATCCACGCCGTTGTCTTCGGCGCCGTCCCGGCGAATGTGGTCGTGGCCGGCAATCCTGCCCGCGTGATCCGCATCCTCGAGAGCGCGCCGGAGGATAATCCAGCAGAGTGAAGGCAAATCCACCGCCCGCCACGTGCGATCAGTGCAAGCGCATGCCACGCTGGGAGCGACTTACCGGACCCGACCGTGAGGTCACGCTGGACGACGGCCGTATCGTGGTACGCCGCGGTCAGGTGTGGGTCTGTCCCCACTGCGGCCACAGCACCCCGGTTTCCTTCGAGGCATGGACCTGACCGAAGGGGAGATCCATGCGACGCTCGCGCGTTTGCGGAGGCGACTTGCCGAGCAACCGCCCCAGCGCCTGGAAGCCCCACCGCCGCTGCTGCGGGCCGCCGTCCTCATCCCGGTTCTGCGAAGCGGGGAACAGGTGCACCTGCTCTTCACCCGCCGGACCAACACAGTGCTCACGCACAAAGGCCAGATATCCTTTCCTGGAGGCCAGCGCGAAGGCTCGGACGCAAGCATGGTCGAGACCGCCCTCAGGGAAACCTACGAGGAGATCGGCCTCGCAGCCTCAGCCGTCAGTGTGCTCGGCGAGATGGATGACGTCTTCACCTCTGTAAGCGGTTACGTCGTCACGCCGGTCGTCGGTATCGTTGCTGAAGCGGAGCCGGCTCTAACCCTGGCCCCCGCCGAGGTGAAAAGCGTCTTTACGGTCTCGATCGACCGTCTCCTCGATGACTCCGTCCATACCACCGATACTCGCGAGCTGGAGGGCCGTCCCTTTCGGATTCATTTCTTCACCGTCGGGGGTGACACCATCTGGGGGGCGACCGGCTTCATCCTGCATCAATTCCTGCAAGCCTGGCAGGCCGCCTCCCCCGAGGCCGTCAGTCGATCGCGTTCCTGATGTGGTCCACGCGCAACAGCCGTCCATCACGCACCGTGAGGCCGATCACGTCGAAGCGGACAGGACCGCGATGCGGCGCGTGCTTAAGGTAATAGAGCGCGAGCTGTCGCAGCTTGCGTATTTTCCTCCTGTCCACCGCCTCCTGCGGTAGCCCGAAACCGTGGCCGGCACGGGTCTTGACCTCAACGAATACGAGCGTGTCAGAATCTTTTGCGACCAGGTCGAGCTGGCCAAGCGGCGTTCGGAAGTCGCGCTCGATGATCGAGTAACCCAAGCCGCGGAGATGCTCCTCCGCGAGCGCTTCTCCGCTAGCCCCGAGCAGCGACGGCAAAGGCTGCTGCCTCTAACTCGGCCCGCGATCGGATCGAAACGAACGAGCGCCGGTGGAGCGGAGTCAGGCCATGTTGATCCATGGCAGCAAGATGATCGGGCGTTGGATACCCCTTGTGCGCCTCGAAGCCGTAGCGGGGGAATTGCTCGGCCGTCTGGATCATGATCCGATCGCGTGTCACCTTCGCAAGGATCCCACCGGACATGATTGAGATCGAGCGCCGGTCGCCCTTGACGATCGGGAGCTGCGGAACAAGTGCCTCGGGTAGGGAAAATCCATCGACCAGGAGGTAGTCGAGTCGCCGGTTGAGCTGCTGCAGAGCGATTCCCATCGCCCAGCGGGCGGCGCGCGCCACCCCGACACGGTCGATCTCATCGACCTGGACGATGCCCACCCCCCAGGCCTCCGCGCCTTCGAGTATCCGATCGTAATAATGGTCGCGCTGCTCTGCCGTCAGCAGCTTTGAGTCATCGATGCCTTCGCACTCGAAGTAGGGACGCATGATGGTTGCACCCGCCACCACCGGTCCGGCCCAAGGTCCCCTCCCAGCTTCGTCAACCCCGGCGACGGTCAGGTAGCCAAGACCGAAGGCCTGGCGCTCGAAGACCCAGAGGTCCCGATCAGCTTTCGGGCGTTTCGCCTTGCTCGCCAGGGGCCGTGCGTTCTGAAGTCGTGGCGGTGCCAACGGCTTGTCGCTTCTCCCGAATCCGCGCGCTCTTGCCTACTTTGCCCCGAAGGTAATAGAGCTTGGCCCGGCGGACCTTGCCATGCCGGACGACATCTATTTTGTCGATGCGCGGCGAGTGAAGGAGAAAGCTCCGCTCCACCCCCACCCCATGCGCGATCCGTCGCACGGTAAAAATTTCCTTGACGCCGCTGCCCCGGCAGCCGATCACGGTGCCTTCGAAGATCTGCACTCGCTCGCGGTTACCCTCCACCACCTTGGCGTGAACCTTGACGGTGTCGCCGGGAGTTAGGCCTTTGACCTTGAGGTTCTTGCGTTCACTCTCCCGATCGAGGAGGTCGATGACGTTGGGCACGGCTCCAAAGGATACCATTGCGCCCGTCAGCGGGTGCGGTTCAATGACCCAGGTCCGGCCGTCGCCGCCTCGTTCTCCCTTCTGCCTGGGCTCGGCGCCATTTCTCTATCTCGGCATGGTGGCCGGAGAGAAGGATGTCCGGCACAGCAAGGCCCTCGAAGTCAGCGGGGCGAGTGTAATGGGGATATTCGAGCAGCTCGTTGCCGAAGGAGTCGTCGAGGGGAGAGTCCGCCGACCCCAGCACACCCTCACGCAAACGGCTGACGGCGTCGATCAGGACCATGGCGGGCAACTCGCCGCCGGTGAGGATGTAGTCACCGATAGATATCTCCCGGTTGACAAGGTTTGACGCGACCCGCTCGTCGACGCCCTCGTAGCGTCCGCAGATCAAATAGAGGTCCTGATAGCCTGCCAGCTCGCGCACGAGCGGCTGCCTCAGACGCTCCCCCTGAGGGCTGAGCAGCACTACGGGACCATGGCCGCTGCGCGCTCTGACCGCTTCAAAGATAGGCTCGGGCTTGAGCACCATCCCGGCTCCGCCGCCGTAGGGAATGTCGTCGACCTGGCGATGACGATCATGCGCGTAGTCGCGGAGGTAATGAATCTCGAGCCGGATGGCGCCCGACTGAAGCGCGCGACCGGTGACGCCGGCGCTCAGAGGTCCGGGGAAGGCTTCGGGAAAGAGTGTCAACACCTCGAAGATCACAACTCCGCCTCCTCTCGCAGGTCGACCGTGATCCGACCCTCGCCCAGGTCGACCTCGAGCACCACGCTCGACACCATGGGAACGAGCCGCTCTCGCCCGACCCCGGTTACGCGCAAAACGTCGTTGGCGGGGTAGGTGAGTACCTCCTCCACCGTACCGAGCGTCTTGTGATCATGACTGTCGATCACGCTCAAGCCGACCAGCTGAAAGTGGTAGAAGCGATCGGCCGGCAAGACGCGTGCCTGGCTGAGTGGAACGGTGATGTAGGCGCCGCGTAAGGGACCGGCGTCCTCGGGGTTGTCTATTCCGGCGAAATTGAGGATCAAACCCCGTTCCGACTGCTGTGACCGGGTGATGGTCAGCAGGCGCCGGCCAACCGTCACCTGTTGGCCGGCATCGAACCTGTCGGGAAAGTCAGTGAGGGACTCGACTCGCACCCCGCCGCGCACCCCGTGCGGCTTGAGGACGCGGCCGATGCGCAGGTCGGGTGCTGCGCCCTCGGTCAAACGATCTCGACCATCACCCGGTCGTGGTTCTTCAGCGCGGCGGCACGGACCACCGCCCGGATAGCATCGATGTTGCGCCCACCGCGGCCGATGACCTTGCCGACATCGTCGCTCGCGAGCGTGACCTCGACCCGGTTGGTGCGCTCGCCCTCGACCATCGCAACCTTGACCTCTTCGGGATTCGCCACGATCGCCTTGATGATGTAGCTGACCAGTTCGGTGTAGTCCTGCATCGGTTAGGCCCCGGTCGCCGTCACGCTCTCGGGCGATGCGCCGGCCGCTGCCGTGGCGGCGCTCTTAGGAGGCTTACTTGGACGCTTCCTCGCCGACTCCTTGGGGAGCAGTCCCTCACCGATCAGGAAGGCACGGGCAGTGTCCGACGGACGTGCGCCCTTTAGCAGCCACGCCTTTACCTTATCGGCGTCGACCGTCCGTTTGACCGGGTCGGACATTGGATCGAACGTCCCGAGGATCTCGATGAACTTCCCGTCTCGTGGTGAGCGGCTGTCCGCAACCACCAGCCGGTAAAAGGGGTGCTTCTTTGCACCAATGCGACGCATACGAATCTTGACTGACAAGTGAACCTCCTGGCCTCAGCCTTTGAGTAGTTGCGCGGGA
>DASWQQ010000048.1:0-1771 GCA_036403615.1 Candidatus Dormiibacterota bacterium
GACGGTGCGCAACGACGCCGCCCACAGCTCCAGCGTCGCCTCAACCGAACCGCCCGTCATCCATGATCTCTGAACCATGGTGACGCAAATGGCCAAAAGCGGGAAAAATCACAACTGCCACGAAAACAGATCCCGAGCGGAGGGATATGGCTATGCGGCGGGCTGGGCCTTTTGTTCAAGGGTGACGCGATAGCCGAGGCGTTCGAGGCGGCGCTTGAGATTTGAGACGGTGTGGGTTCGTCCGAGTTGGTCCAGATAGGCCCCGCCCAGGTCTTTGTAGTCCGCCCCCGTGGCGAGCATGTGATAGGCCGCAACGAGGATTTTGTGAGCGATCGCGAGAGCGGCCCGCAGGCCGCCGCGCCGGGCCTTCAGGCGGTAGAACTTGTCCTTGAGATAGCTGCCCTTGGTGCGCGAGGCCGAGATGGCGGCCCCGACCAGCATGGTTCGCAGATGCACGTTGCCTTTGCGGGCACGCCCGCTCTTCTGCCTCCCGGCGCTTTGATGACTGCCGGGGCACACGCCAGCCCAGGAGGCCAAGTGGTAAACGCTCACGAACACGCTCATGTCGACACCGATCTCGGCGATGAGCACGGCGGCAACCACCCAATCGACGCCGGGAATCTGCATCAGCAAGGCATGGGCGACGCGATAAGGCTCGAGCTTCTCGTCGATGCGCTGGTCGAGCCCGGCAATGTCCGCTTCGGCCGCTTCGAGCCGGCGCAGCTGAATGGCGAGCAGGAAGCGATGGTGGTCCTCGACCCGGCCCTCGAGCGCCAGCACCAGGTCGGCGCGCTTGCGCCGCAACTGTCCCTTGGCGAGGTCGGCCATGGTCTCGGCCGAGGCGGTCCCCTCGATCAGAGCCTTGAGCATGGCGCGGCCGGACACGCCGAAGACGTCGGTTGCGACGCTCGCCAGCTTGATGTTCGCCGTTTCCAGGAGCTTCAAGAGCCGGTTGCGTTCGGCCGCCTGGCTTTCCACCAGCTTGCGGCGATAGCGCAGGAGTTCCCGCAACTCCCGCAACGGAGGCGGTGGCACGAAGCTCTTGGCGATCAGGCCATGCCGGACCAAATCGGCAATCCATTCGGCATCCTTCACGTCGGTTTTGCGCCCGGGCACGTTACGGATGTGCCGAGCGTTGCCGACGATGAGTTCGAAACTCCCTTCCAGCACGGAATAGACGGGCTTCCAGTAGACGCCGGTGCTCTCCATGCCGACATGGGTCACGCCCAGGCTCAGCAGCCAGTCGCGCAGAGCTTCCAGCTCACGCGTCATTGTCCGGAAGGTGCGCACCTCCCTGGTTGGGCGCCCTCCCGGCTTGCCGATCAGGACGCAGGCCACCACGGTCTCTTGGTGGACGTCCAGTCCGGCGGCTCGCTCGATCATCACCTGCATGCTTGCCTCCACGAAGAAAGGCGATCGTGACGCTGCAGGTACGTTCGAGACACTGCCACGCGTGCTCCCTGCTCCCCAGGGGCGACAAAGAATGGTACCTCTGCGCAGCGCGGGCCGGACTGTAGTTCGGGGTTGCTAGCCACCGCAGAGCGTTCAGCCTCACACGATCGCGTTGAGAGCGTCGCGCAAGCCGGCCCGCACCGCCACCATTTTCATCCATAATGGTGCGCCATCGGCGCGAGTTGGCTGTGGTGAACAGGGCGGACCCCATTGGCCCTGACCCAACAGTCGTGTCACGAGCCGCCACTTCGGATGATCTGACGGCGAGCGGAGGGCAGGCGGTCAGTCTGGTTCGGCCCTGAGCGCCTCGTAGAGCGCT
>DASWQQ010000049.1:0-9889 GCA_036403615.1 Candidatus Dormiibacterota bacterium
GAGCGAATCTCGTCCGGCCAGTTCAGCGTGTTGCAGAGCAGAGCGTTACCTTCGACCTGGATCAGGCAGAGGTGCTCCCTGTCGCGTAGCGCGATCTTTGCCACGGCGACCTTGTTCGTCTCCGATAGCGCTCGGCTCAGGAGAGCGAAAGGCTTGGTGCCGACGTCCTCCGGCTCGAGGTAGTAGGCCGACTTGACGTAGAGGCCCAGCGGAACCTCGGAGCGCTCGACGAATTCGACGATGTCGATCGTCCTGGTGGTCTTGAGCGGTAGCTTGTCCAGGTCCGAGTCGTCGATGAGGACGAATTGGTTCTTGGCCACCTCGTAGCCCTTCAGGGTTTCGTTGAAGGGGACGACGTGCTCATCCTGCGGGCAGTGGCGCAGTTGCTTGATGGGCTGCTGGCAGTGTGGGCAGAGCTGGCGGAACGAAACGGCGCTGTGCGCCTCGGTCGCCAGGTACATCCTGACCGGGATGGCAACCATCCCGAAACTTATCGCTCCTCGCCACATCGAACGCGCCATTGCTTCCTACCTTCTTATACGGAGTTGCCCGGATTATAACCTGCTGAATTCAGATGCGAGCGGATGTTTGGAGCCGTGCCCGGGTTCGCTCCGCGTACGTGGGGGCCAAATCCTCGTGCTTGAAGTAGACATAGACGTCCCGACCTTCAACGAGGTAATTTCGAATCCGGCGCTCCCAAACTGAGAGCCGCTGGGGTGAGTAGGACGTCCGGCGGAGGCGCAGATAGATGAAGGCTCCCCTGCCGAGCGGCCCCGGCTGCCCCTCACCATCACCGTGGCAGAGCGCGGCTCCCATGGTTTCGATCCGGTCCGCCACCGCTGGTATGTGCCAGGAGCGGTGTCGAAACTGGAATGCGACCCGCCAGTGAGAGGGCACCGCGGCAGCGATCCGTTCGATGCGACCCTCCTCGTAGGCGGCAGTCGGTGGGAATTGGAAAAGCACGGGCCCCAGCCGTTCTCCAAAGCCGTCCGCTACTGAGGCCATGGCTGCGACCGCTCCCTCCAGGTTTGGCATCCGGCGATTGTGGGTGACGCGCCGGTGAGCCTTCATCGCAAACCGGAAGGAGGTGGGCACGGCCTCGGCCCAGCCGGTGACGGTTTCGGCGGTGGGATTGCGGTAGAACGTGGTGTTGATCTCGACGGTGTCGAGCCGCTCGCCGTAGTAGTGGAGCATTTCGGCCGCCTTCAGTCGCGAGGGATAGAAGCGCCCACGCCACGCCCGGTAGGAGAATCCGGAGGTGCCAACCAGGAAGAGGGCTATAGGCTTGTGGTACCCCGGACCAGGCCCATGAACTCGGCACGAGTTCGCGGGTCGCTTTGGAAGATCCCGAGCACGGAGCTCGTGATCGCCCGGCTGTTCTGTTTCTCGACGCCCCGCATCTGCATGCAGAGGTGGGCCGCCTCGATCACGACACCAACGCCGATCGGCTCCAGGCGGCGTTGCAGGCACTCTGCGATCTGGCGAGTCAGGCGCTCCTGCACCTGGAGACGCCGGCTGTACAGCTCAACAAGGCGCGGCATCTTGCTCAGCCCGATCAGCTTTCCCCGGGGGATATAGCCGATGTGAACCCGGCCGAAGAAAGGCAAGAGGTGATGCTCGCAGAGCGAGTACATCTCGATGTCCTTGACCACGATCATGTCCTTGTAGGTCTCGGTAAAGGTGGCATCCCCGAAGACATCCTCGAGCGTCATCCGGTAGCCGCGGGTCAGGAATTCGAGGCTGTCTTTGACCCTTTCAGGCGTATCACGGAGGCCTTCCCGAGAAGGGTCTTCCCCGAGTAGCAGCAACTGGTGGCGTACCAGGGACTCCATCGAAATCGCGTCGCCGGTGTCCGTCGAGGACTGCGCCATCAGGCCATTATGAAAGCACCGAGGCCGCTAGCTGAGGACGTTCATCGGGTCTTGCGGAAACTCCCGGTTGTAGGCCTGCATCGCCACCCAGAGCGCCTTTACCGAAATGGTCTGAAAGTCGGGGCCGCGGTAGCCGGCCAGAGGCGACGGGGTTTCGGCGTAGGTCACGGTATCGAGGGCTGGGTCGCCATGACTGAAATCGAAGGCGAAGATCGTGATCATATGGGTTGCGTTCCAGTGGTTCCAGCCGGGCATGGTGCGCGTCATCGTCTGCACCATCACCGGAACTCCATGGCCAAAGGCCTGCACGGCAGCCGGGTCGTTGATGTCACGCTGGATGCGGCCGGTCACACCCTCCAGGGTGGTGACGTGCTCTGCCATGTACCGGGGATGGCCAAGCACCGGCGTGACCAGCGGTCCCAGGTAGGCGTTGATCGCCTGCAGCGCATCCGCGCCGAATTCACCGCGAGCCGGGTTGAGATGGGACCGTTTGGCGACGCTCTCGATATCCGGGACGTTAGCCATCCAGGCGGAAAGCAGCACCTGGGTGGCGCCGGCACCGCAGTAGTTCCGATGGGCGTAGTCGCCCGGCTCGTGGAAGCCGCGGACCGCCACTGCCCCCAGGTTGGGGTCGGGCGTGGGTGTCGGTACCGGGCGGTGCGGCAGGCGACCCTCCGGGGGAATCACAGCATGGTTGAAGTCGTAGGCGAGCGCGACCGGCCCTCCCACCCTGCTTGCGCCTACCTGGGCGCCGAAGCAGGACGGCAGGACGGCCGCAAAGGCCATCGCTAGCGCAATTTTGATCACTCCGTGTGACATTTCGGTCTCATCCTATCAATGACGGTATCAACTGACCAGACCCTGCGGGCACTTGTTACAACGGGAACGGCCCGCCGGCGGTTATGGCCCGTCCCAGTATCCACCAGAGGGGGCCATTGCAATGGCCTAATGATATTGCTAATATCACATCATCTGAAACCGGGCGGAAACAAACGAGGTCCGCAGGAGGTGCCATTGGCACGACGCGAGGCTGACCCGATCCAGGACCCGATTTTGAGGGTGCTCAAGCCGCGTGCTGAACCAGCTGTCGAGGAACTCGTCAAGGGGGATAGCAACAACACCGACGTAGCCCCGAGTGGTTCGCCGGCGGCCACACGTACCAGTGTCGACCAGGCAAAGCGCCAGGGCGCCATGGGCTTCCTCCAGTTGCTTGGTCCCGGCCTGATTACCGGGGCGAGCGACGACGACCCGAGCGGCATCGGCACCTATTCCCAGGTCGGCAGCCAGTTCGGCTATGGGCTGCTGTGGACCGCCCTTTTCACCTTTCCGCTGATGTCCGCCGTCCAGGAGCTGTGCGCCAGGATCGCGCTCCAGACCGGGGTCGGGCTGGGAGTGAGCCTGAGGCGTAAGTTCCCCACCTGGCTGGTCGGGCTCGCCATCCTCGGGCTGCTCGCGGCCAACACCTTCAACGTCGGGGCAGACCTGGGCGCCGTCGCGGCCGGTGGGCAGCTGCTTTCACGGGGTGCCCTGCATACCCTGTGGCTGGTTGTTCCGGTGGCACTCCTGATCATCGTCATGCAGCTGTTCCTTTCCTACGCGACCATCTTCAAAATCTTCAAGTGGCTGACCCTGGCACTATTCGCCTACGTAATCACGGCCTTTTTCGCGCATCCTCAACTGCTCGAAGTCGTAAAGGGAACTTTTGTCCCTCATCTCGAGTTCAGCAAGGACTTTCTCATGGCCCTGGTCGCTGTCCTCGGTACCACACTCTCCCCTTACCTCTTCTTCTGGCAGGCATCCTCGGAAGTCGACGAATTGACGGCGGCGGGTGCCACCACCGAAGAAGGTCGCCGCGGGCTGAAGAAGTCCGAGTTGCGCGCCGCGCGGGTCGACATCATGATCGGGATGGCATTCTCCAACATGGTGATGTACTTCATCATCCTCACCTCCGCGGCTGTACTCCACGCCCACGGCAAGACGATCCAGACCGCAGACCAGGCTGCCGCGGCACTGGCGCCGCTGGCCGGACCATTTGCCTTCATCGTCTTTGCGGTGGGCATGATCGGGGCCGGGCTCCTGGCGATTCCGATTCTCTCCGGTTCAGCCTGCTACGCGGCAAAAGAATTTCTCGGCCTCCGGGGCAACCTGGCCAGTAAGCCACGCTACCGGCCCACCTTCTACATCATGCTTGGCCTCGCAACCGTGGTTGGCGTCGTCTTGAACTTCGTCCACCTGGACCCCATTCGGGCGCTGTTTATCGCGGCCGTCATCAACGGCGTGATGGCTCCGCCGCTCCTGCTGCTGATCGTTCTGCTCGGCGCCGACGCCGGGGTGATGAAGCGTCACGTCAGTGGCAAGCTCAGCCTGGCCTTGACCGGGGCGGCAACCGCGGTCATGGCCCTGGCCGCCGGCGCCATGTTCTTCACCATGTCCACCGGGCACTGAGAACACTGACGCCGTTTCTAAACTCTTAGGCAA
The DNA here is from genome assembly GCA_036403615.1 of Candidatus Dormiibacterota bacterium. GTDB lineage: Bacteria > Chloroflexota > Dormibacteria > CF-121 > CF-121 > JALYYC01. The sequence continues at coordinate 4,350 of DASWQQ010000049.1, forward strand.
TTCTCATGAAAGCATGCTTTCATTGATGCCGTGGCAGACCAACCTCACGTACTCGTGGTCGATGACGACGCGAAGATCGCGGCGGCGCTGCGGCGGGCCCTGATCTATGAGGGCTACCAGGTCGAGGTCGCGCCGGACGGCGCGATCGCGCTGGCCAGGGCGCGGGAGCGCATGCCCGACCTCGCCATCCTCGACGTCATGATGCCCGGCATCGATGGCCTGGAGGTTACCCGCCGGTTGCGCGCCGAAGGCGATTTGCCGATCCTGATGCTCACCGCCAAAGACGGCACGGCCGACCGGGTCCGTGGCCTCGACAGCGGAGCCGATGACTACCTGGTCAAGCCATTCGCATACGAGGAGTTGCTGGCCCGGGTCCGCGCCTTGCTCCGGCGGCGGGCGCCGCGGGCTCGCAGGACGCTCCGCTACTCCGACGTCCTGATGGACGTGGGTACACGGGAGGTAAGGCGTGCCGACCAGCTGATCACGACCACCGCCAAGGAATTCGATCTGCTGCAGCATTTCCTCCGGAACCCCGGCCAGGTGCTGCGGCGCGAACAACTGCTCGACGCCGTCTGGGGCTTCGATTTCGGCGCCAGCAGCAACGTCGTCGACGTCTATGTCGGTTATCTGCGGCAGAAGCTGGAGCAGGGCGGTCGCCCACGCCTGTTGCAGACGGTCCGGGGCGTAGGGTACATCCTTAAAGAGGAATGAACAGGCTGCCGTTCGCTGGACGGCTCGACCTCGACCGCTATCTCGCCGTTCGCCACCGTATCCCGATCCGTGGACGGATCGCCCTCTTTGGCGCGGGGGTGGTCGCCATCACGGTCGTTCTCTTCAGTGTCATCGTGTACCTGCTCGTCCAGCAAAGCATCACCCACTCACAAGATTCAGCCCTGAAGCAGCAGGGCGACCGGCTCTGGACCCAGATCGCTTCCGGCCGACCATTCCGGCCGGGCGGTACTTATCCCTTTACGGACTTGAAAACAAGCTCGGCACAGTTCGTTGAGCTGATTCCTACCGGCGATCAGGTCTTTTCGACCGGAACCATCGACAACGGCCCTCCTATCATGCCGGCGAGCCTGCTGCAATCCGCCTCATCCGATCAGGGCCGGCTGGCCACTGTGCAACCGGCCAATGGGCCGTTACTTCGCGTCTACGTGCGGGCGATTGGTTCCAGCGGTTACATCCTCGTCGGCCAGCCGCTCTTCGGCATCGACGAGCAGCTGCGAGGCCTGCGCCTGTTCCTGTTCGCCGGCGCGTTGCTGAGTCTGCTGGGCGCGGCCGCCGCCAGCTGGCTGGTCGCAGGACGCGCGCTTCGCCCTCTCGACGCCATGGCTTCGACGGCGGAGGAGATCGGTGCAACCCAGGACCTGAGCCGGCGCCTGCCGGAGGCTGCCGTCGATGACGAGGTCGGCCGTCTGCAGAGAAGTTTCAACCAGATGCTTCGGCAACTCGAGGACGCTTATCATCGCCTTCAGTCGGCGCTGGTCGCCCAGCGTCGCTTCGTGGCCGATGCTTCCCACGAGCTGCGCAGCCCGCTGACAACAATCCGCGGGAATGTCGGCCTGCTTCTCAAGCGCACTGACATCGCCTCGGACGACCGGCTCGCGGCCCTCAACGACATCGCGGGCGAAAGTGAGCGAATGAGCCGGATGGTTCAAGACCTGCTGACGCTGGCACGGGCGGACGCCGGCTATCACCTGGAAAAGTCACCGGTGGACCTGGAGCCGATCATCCAGGATGTCTCGCGACAGGCGCAGACTCTGCAACCAGCGCGTAGGGTCGAACTGCAGGATGGCGTGCCTACGCTGGTCCAGGGAAATGCCGACGCCCTCAAGCAACTGCTCTGGATCCTGGTCGACAACGCGATGAAACACACACCCGAAGGCGGCCGGATCCGGATGAGGCTGGGGACCTCAGGGATGACGGCGGAGCTCGCAGTGGCGGACGACGGCCCGGGTATTCCCCGCGAGGACCTCGAGCGAATTTTTGAGCGCTTCTACCAGGCGGATACGGCGCGCTCCGGCGAAGGCACCGGGCTCGGTCTTGCCATAGCCCGCTGGATCGCGGAGGAACATGGCGGCCGCGTGTTCGCCGGCAACAACCCGGAGGGTGGGGCGGTCTTCACCGTGCAACTCCCCGCGACCAAAGTCTTAGTGAACTCTTAGTAGGCTTTCATACGTGACTCATTGCTGGACGGCAATATGACGGAGGAGATGATTCCCGATCCCGAGACGCCCGAGGTAGCTCAGCCGGCTCCTTACCGCGAGCCGGTTGCGCCCCTGCCTCCGCATGCCTCCAGCCCGGCTGCTCCCTCCTTTCCCCACCGTCCGGCGCGCAGCATGGCCACTGCCATGCTCGCCGCCGGGCTGGTAATCGGCAGCATCGGCGGCGGCGCCATCGGGGCTACACTCGCGTCGCGCCATTCCACCTCCACGGCGCTCAACCCGACAACCTTCGCCGCCGCGAGCACAGCAGCGGCACCTGCGCCGGCGGCGGGCTCCTTCGGCGCGATCTACCAGCAGGTGGCGCCCGGCGTGGTCACTATCTCAACCGAGACCGGGACGACCCCCAGGTCCTTTGGTCAGGCAGAGGGCTCCGGGATCGTTGTCGACACCAAAGGTGACATCCTGACGAACGCCCACGTGGTGGCCAACGCCACCCAGATCCAGGTGACGTTCAGCGACGGGAAGACGGCAGTCGGCCAGGTCAAGGGCGTGAGCCAGAGTGACGACCTCGCGGTGGTCAAGGTGTCGGTGTCTGCCGATCAGCTTCACCCCCTGACCGTGGGTAATTCGGACACGGTGCAGGTGGGCGAGACGGCGCTTGCGATCGGCACCCCCTTCGGGCTGGCCAACTCTTTCACTGCCGGAATCGTTTCCGGCATTAATCGAAGCACGACGGCGCCGAATGGCCGGGCGCTCACGGGAATGATCCAGACCGACGCGCCGATCAACCCGGGCAACTCCGGCGGCGCGCTGCTCGACGGCAAGGGCCGCCTGATCGGTATCAACGACTCGATCCAAAGCCCGGTTGAGGGCAACGTCGGCATCGGTTTTGCCATCCCCATCAACCGCGCCCAAAAGCTTTTGCCCTCGCTCGAGAGTGGGGCGGCGATCCAGCACCCGTGGCTCGGCATCAGTGGACAGACGATTACAACTGGAACCGCCGACCAGCTCGGCCTGAGCGAGAAGTCGGGGGTGCTCGTGGTCAGCGTTGTGGGCGGCGCCCCGGCAAGCAAGGCCGGTCTGAAAGCGGACGGCACGCCCTCTGCCAATGACGACATCATCACCGCCATCGATGGACACGCGACACCGACCATCGAGTCGCTAACCCAGTACCTCGACACGAAGAAGGTGGGCGACCAGGTCACCCTCTCCGTTACGCGCGCCGGCAAGCACCTCTCCATCAAGGTCACCCTTGGTAACTTCACCGCCCAACCCTCGGCTACCCCGTAGCCCGAACGAAGTTTTCTCTTAGCGATTACTTAACGCACCCTCATGGTGCTTTCAATCGGGTGCCGGAAGATGGCCGCTGATGGCCCGCTCCGCGCCCACCCTCAAGCCACTGCCGCTGCCAAGCCGCAGCTGGTGGAGCGGTACGCATTTATGGATAGTCGGACTTGGCCTGCTCGGCCTGGCGCTGGTCGGGTTGATAGCCCGCGACACCTTCTTTAACAAGCCGGCTGCCGCTACGGTGCGGCTTGGAACAGCCACCCGCGGGACTGTCACCTCGGTGGTCAGCGGCACCGGGTCGCTGGCGCCCGCCGGGCGGATGAACGTGAACTTCCGGGTAGCCGGCCAGCTGACTGAGGTCGATGTCAGGGTCGGCGACAAGGTCACCACCGGCCAGGCCCTGGCCCGAATCGATCCCTCCGTCCAGCAGGCCGGCCTTGGCCAGGCTCAGGCTTCGCTCGCCGCGGCCCAGGCGAACCTGCAGGCTATCCAGACGCCTTTGACGTGGGCGCAGCTGACCCAGTTGCAGCACCAATTGTCTGCGGCGCAGCAGAACTACAACGACACGGTCAACTCCGTCAACACTCAGAACAATGCTGACGCAGCCGCTGTCGCCGCTGATTGTCCGGCATCGCCGAACTGCAATACAGACAAGACGAAACAAAACTCTGATCGCGTCAGCGGGCAGATAAGGATCAACCAGGCTTCCCAGCAGGTCACCTCCGCCCGCGACAACCTCAACGTGCAGAGCCAGGTCAAACCGAATGCAATCGCCTCGGCCCAGGCCCAGGTGGCGTCAGCCGCGGCGCAGGTGCAATCGGCCCAGTTGGCGGTGAATCAGACGACCTTGACCGCGCCAACCTCGGGAACGGTCACCAGCATCAACGGTGTCGCCGGGGAAATGGTCGGCGCCGGCGGCGGAACGACCGCGCAGGCTCCCGGGACGCTCGCTCCAGCTCCCGGCTCCGGTACGAGCTCCACTGCATCGTCGGCCTTCATGGTGATCGACGACACCAGCAGCTACGTTGCGGTGATGCCATTTGCTGAGACGGATGCCGGCAGGCTCCAGCCCAACCAGGCCGCGACGCTAACCTTCGATGCCGTCGGCGGTCTCACCATCTCGGGCCACCTGCTCAGCGTCAGCCCGAGTGCCACCGTGGTTTCCAACGTGGTCAACTACTACGCCACTTTCGTGCTCAACCGCACCGATTCGCGCCTGCGCACTGGGATGACTGCTAACGCGTCGGTCACGGTTGCCCAGGCTGACAACGTGATTCGCGTCCCGAATGCCGCAGTTCATACCACCGGCGGGACCACCACGGTCACGGTTTATAGCAACGGCGAGCAGGTGCCGACCGAGGTCGTCACGGGGATCGTCGGCGACACGACAACCGAGATCAAGGCGGGACTCAACGAAGGTGATCGGGTCGTCTTGCCGTCATTGCGGACGGGCGCCGGCACTACCACCGGCTCTGGCAACCTGTTGCGTGGCGGTGGTTTCGGCGGCGGAGGAGGCGTAAGGGGAGGCGGCGGGTGATCACCCTCGAGGGGATCACCAAGATCTACCACGCCGGCGAGGTCGAGGTCGCGGCCCTGCGCGGCATCGCGCTACACATCCCGGAAGGCCAGTTCGTCGCCATCATGGGCCCATCGGGCTCGGGAAAGAGCACCCTGATGAACGTCATCGGATGCCTGGACCAGCCCTCTGGGGGTCGCTACATCCTCGACGGTTATGACGTTTCCAACCTGAGCGAGGATCAGCTCGCCTGGATCCGGAATCGCAAGATCGGTTTCGTCTTCCAGTCTTTCAACCTGATCCCGCGAGTCAGGGCCCTTCACAACGTCGAGATGCCCTTGATCTACGCCGGCGACAACCGCCAGCGGCGGGAGCGGGCGCTGGCGGCGCTGACCTCCGTCGGACTCCAGGCACGCGCCAGTCACCTACCCAATGAGCTCTCGGGTGGCCAGCAACAGCGTGTGGCAGTCGCACGGGCGCTGGTCACCGACCCGGCAATCCTGCTCGCAGATGAGCCAACCGGCAACCTCGATAGTGAGTCCAGCCTGGAGATCATGAGGCTGCTGCGG